>DATJAA010000042.1:0-4554 GCA_035516815.1 Acidimicrobiia bacterium
ACGCGCCTCGATCACCCAGGCGAACAGCCGGGCGAGGCCGTGGGGCGACGGATCGCAGATCCCGATCACTGCGTCCGCGTCCGCGACCACCGCCCGAGCCGTCGCGAACCGGCCCCGCACCGAGGTGACGGCAACGTCTTCGAGCATGCCCACACCGTCGATGACGACGTAGTCGTGCTCGCACGCCAGGCGGTCGATGACGCGGCCGACTTCACCGGGGCGGACCTGGGCCCACGCGGCGGTGTTCGGCAGGCCGGTGACGACGCGTAGTTGCGAGGCCGGCTCGGCGAGAACGCACCCCTGCAACGAACCGCGACCGTGTTCGACCGCGTCGATGGCAGTGCGGAGATTGGGCTCGATCGGAAGGTGGAGCCGCGCCGCGACCGCGGGTGCGACGTCGTCGGCATCGAGCAGGACGGCGCGGTTCCTTCGGGCTATCGCAACCGCGAGCTCGATCGCGATCTCGGTCCGCCCAGTGCCCGGGGGGCCACCGACCGCCACGACACGTCCGGGCCGCCGCGGCGCCGGCGAGGCAGATTCGTGCGATCGCTCATCGCGGCGGCCGGCGACGCGAACGATGGTTCGTACGAAGGCCTCGGGGCCGGCATCGGTCTCGACGAGTGCGTCCACGCCCAGCGAGATCAGATGGTCGCGACTCGCCGCCTCCTCGCGGTCGTAGACACCCACGATCATGCGGCCGCGCGCGTGCAAGTCGGCGACCAGCGCGATCGTCAGCGCGGGCCAGCGGTGCCCGGCCAGCAGGACGTCGTACGACTCGTCGAGCGCACCCTCGGACTCGACGAGGAGCGTGCGTACCCGCGCGCCACCGTGATCGCTCAGGTGGCGATGCAGCTCTTCGACCCACATGTCGGCCGTGAACGCGATCGCGACCTCGGGCTCGCTCACTTCCCGCTCCGCGACGCGTCCGCGACCTGCCCGTCGATCGGCGGCGCGCCGGTCGAGCGCACGAGCGAGACCGAGCCGGCATCGAGTGCCGACGCGAGCCGGGGCGCGCTCACGCCGTCGACGACGAGGGTGACGGTCTCATCATCCGAGGCGCCGGACAGCGCGCCGCCGCCCTTCGCGTCGACCGCGACGATCTCGGCGTCGGTCATGACGTATTCGGACTGGTGCGAATCGTGGTCGACCGCGACGACGTCGACGCGATCGCCGGCGCCGAGCTTGCCACCGACCGCCTGCGAGCGCGGGATCGAGAAGCTCATCACCCGCGCGGCAGCGTGCGTGTCGCGCGCGCTCACCGATCCGCGCAGCACGAGTTCCCCCGCGCGCACGGAGTTCGTCACGACAGAACCGCGCAGCTGCTCGAGCTGACCGGCGCCGAAGAGCGTGGCCATCACCGAGGGATCGCCGTGCAGGCGCGCGACGTGCACGCTCGCGTCGTCGATCACCGCGCCCCGTACGAGGTCGTGGGACGCTACGAGCACGGGCTGGGAGTGATCCGCCGAACGCAGAACCGTGAGGGTCAGCAACACGCCGAGCGCCCCCGCGAGCACCATCACGACATGACCCGTTGACGCGCGCGACCTCAGCCCGCGCCGGGATCGACTCATCATGCCTCGCGCCGTCACCACTCGAACACTCCACCCGCTGATTGCCGCCGCCGAATCGTCGGGCATGGAACCAAACGCGCGTGGCGCAGCACCTATTGGTTCGATGCGCAGTCCGATCAGGCGCGACGGATCAACGCAAACGCCTCAACGCGCGCCGCGGCGCGACGAACCCACGATTCTGCGCGAACCGCGACAAACTCTCGCCGCCTCCGACGCCTAAGGGCCGACCGGAGCGCTCGTGGTCGTCACGGGTCCACGGTCGTCGTCGTAGCCGTGGGCGCCGGCGTGACGGTGAACGAAGCGGGCGCGACGTTGGTCAGGCGACCGAGGAGCGTCACGGAACCCGAAGCCAGGCGGCTCGGGCGATCAGCACGCCCTCGCACGTCACGGTCCCGACATCAACGCACGAACGCACGCTTCCAGCGCGCGAGTGGGGGCTTCTTCGCGCGAGCCGCTCAGCCGAACGCGACGCGATACGCCGACCGGAAGAGGCCCGGGAACCCCGCGTCGAACGAGGAGGCGTCCTCCACCGCGGCCGCGAACAACTCGGTCATGTCCCGGGTCCCGCCCACACCGATCGCACCGGTCACGGTTCTCTCACGCTCGGGCTCGCCAAAAGGTTGACGGCCGCGCCGAAACTACGGCCGGTCCCGGACGGGCGGGTGCACCTCGGAGTCCTCCGCCGGCTGATGCCGTCGCAGGCCTGAGTGTCCCAGATAGCTGGTAGTTGTCCCAGATGACGGTTAACGTCGCGATCATGTCGGTTCCCGAATCCGAACCTCCGAGCGGCGGCCGCTACCCCGAGATCCTCACGACGGCCCTCGCAGCCGAGATGTTGCACGTCCACATCGAGTACCTGCGGAAGATGGTGCGCGAAGGTCGCATCCCCGCCCACCGGTTCCCGGGCGGACGGGAGATGCGGTTCCTGCGCGACGAGCTGATCGCGTGGGTGCGGGAGCAGCCCGGCGAAGACCGCTCGCCGAGCGCGATCGAAAAGGCCAAGGGGTGACCGATCCGGACGGCAGGGTCGCGGTCGTCACCGGCGGCAACAGCGGCATCGGCAAGGAGGCCGCCGTCGGCATCGCCCGCGAGGGTTTCCGCGTCGTCGTCGCCGCGCGCAACGCGAGCAAAGCGGCCGCCGCGGTGAGCGAGATCGAGACGAGGGCCGATGCACGGGGCCGGGTCGAGACCATCCCGCTCGATCTCGCGTCGTTCGCGTCGGTACGCGAGTTCGCCGGCATCTTCGCGTCCCGATACGAGCGGCTCGACGTCCTCCTCAACAACGCCGGTCTCGTCCTGCGCAAGCGCACCGAGACGGTCGACGGCCACGAGACGCAGTTCCAGGTGAACCACCTCGGTCACTTCCTCTTGACGAGCCTCCTGCACGACCTTCTCACCGCGAGCGCGCCGGCGCGCGTCGTCAACGTGTCGTCCTACGCGCACTCCACGGCGCGCGGCGGCCTCGATTTCGACGACCTCGAATGGGAGCGGCGCCGCTACCGCGGCTTCGCCGTTTACTCGGCGACGAAGCTGATGAACGTGCTGTTCACCCGCGAGCTGGCTCGCCGTTCCGACCCCGGCGTGCTGACCGCGAACGCGCTGCATCCCGGCTTCGTCGGGAGCAACTTCGGGCGCGACGGCGACATGGGGTTCCTCGGCGCCTTCGTGATGCCCCTGCTCCGCCCCTTCGCGATCTCGTCCGAGAAGGGCGCGCTCACCTCGATCTACCTCTGCAGCTCACCCGACGTCGAAGGCGTCACCGGCCAGTACTTCGTCAAGGGCAAAGCCGTCCCGCCGGCGGCCCGCGCGCTCGACGACGAGGCCGCGGCCCGACTGTGGGAGATCAGCGAGAAGCTCACCGCGGGCTGAAGCCTCGTGCCCCCCGACGACACGCCGATCGCGTACACCGAAACCCACTACCTCCGCTCGGACCACGTCGCCGACGAGTTCAAGATCTTCGTCGGCCACTGCCGCAGCGCCCACGCCGGCGAACGACCCTCCCGCGGTGGCCTACGTGAGCGATGCGAACGGCATCTTCGGCGGTGCGGTCGAGATGATCCGGTTCATGCATCTCTCCGCGCACCTTCCGTACCTTCTCGTCGTCGGGATCGGCTACCGGCTGGGCGACATAGCCGAGACCCAGGTGCCGCGGACGCGCGATTTCACCCCGACCTACGACGCCGAGTATGCGCGCATCCTCCCGCAGTACACGATGATGGACGGCGCGCCCGCGTTCCTCGCGCTCACAGGCTCCGGCAGATGCGGTAGGCGGATCCCCGGCGCAACCGTGCGGCAGCACGATCGCGCCGCCGCACGAACAGCGATGTGCGCTTGATCCATTCGTCGCGGATGGCGAAGTCGAAGCTCCACCGCGGGCGCGCGGCGAACGGCGGCCGCTCGAGATCCACCGGCCGCCAGGCGCCGAGCGCGATCTCCGCGTTGAGCATGCCCGCGTCGATGTGCACACTCGAAACGTCGTTCGTGATGAGCGCGTAGCGATAGCGGCCGAGGTTGCGGGCCAGGAATGCCCGGATCGAATCGATGTCCCAGTGCTGCAGCACGTCTTTGCAGATCAACAGGTCGGCCCGGGGAAGCACCTGCGTACGGATGTCGCCGGTGAAGAACTCGTGCCGGTCGGTGCCGAAGCTCTCGGTGTTGACGGCGACGACCTCGGGGACGATGTCGATCCCCGTGTAGCGCGCGCCCGACCAGTTCACGAGCCTTGAGAACTGCCAGTCGCCGCAGCCGGCATCGACGATCGAGCCCACGTCCGACGCGCCGGCGACCGCTTCGAGCACCTGCCGGTACGCCACCGTGGCATCGACGTGCGATCCTTCGCCGGAGCCGCCCTTCCAATGATCCGTCCGGTAGATCCGGCGGAAGGCGTCGAGCGCGCCGTCGGCGTCGTTCACGCGCCGAGACTACAAGCGGGCCGGCCGAGCGTTACGCCGGCGCGGCCGTGACCCACGCCACGTGCGTAACG
>DATJAA010000043.1:0-8300 GCA_035516815.1 Acidimicrobiia bacterium
CGATGGAGCTCAGCACGCCCGCGAAATCCGAGGCCCTGAACGTGATGCAGTCGGCGTCACGTCCCGCGATCGTCTGCGTCGACGTGTTCCCGCCGTAGTCGGACAGCTTCAGTGAGGAGAGTCCGGCGTAGATCGTGTTGAACACGGTCGTGAGACCGGCCGACTCCGTGCCGCCCTCGGTCCCGACGTCTGTACACCGCGCCGTCGACGTCTCTCCGTCGCACTGGATCGTGCTGGTGCCGTCGGAGATCGTGAGGCCGCTGTCGGACATCCAGAGCGACTTGCCCTTCCCGTCCTGTTCGATCGTCGTGCTCTTGCCGTTGGAGTCGGTGTAGGTGATCTTGATGTCGGCGCTCTTCTCCTTCGCGATGAGATCGGAGAACGCGTTACTGCTGCCCGACGGCGATGTGACCGCGCCGTTGCCACTACCGACGTTCGCGGCCGGCTTGCCACTGCTGCCCCCGCACGCGGCGACGGTGATCGACGCGACCAGGACGCCGGCTGCGAGCTTGTACATCGGTGCCTCCGGAGCGGTGGTCGGTAGGGCGGTTGATGCTAAGCGACCGGTACGCCGAAATAGAGGAATCCGTAGGCCTCGTCGCGGGCTTTGATCCCGCGAGACCGCAGGGCTTCGTCCCAGTCGCCCCGGCACGCCGGGTCGTTCTGCTCCATGCCGTGGTCGGCCACGAGCGCGAAGGCGCAGTCGTCGAAGACGCCGGCCTGTTCGAGTGCGGCAAGGATCGCGCCGATGCGTCCGTCGCAGTCGCGAACCGACGCAGCTGCGATCTCCGAGTACGGGCCGCCTTCGTGCATCGCAGCGTCGGTCAGCGTGAAATTGCACCAGAGGAACCGAGGTTGCGGATAGGCGGTATCGCGGTAGTGCCCGCCGATGATCCCGAGCGTTTGGTCGACACCCATGTGGTCGACGACCGACGACCACGAGTAGTCCTTCGACGGCCGCACGAACCGTTCGGTCGTGTGCGGCAGCCCGACCGGGTCCTCGGGGATCGGTGGCACCTCGCCGCGCCGGAAGAAGCCGAACGTCGAGTAGTCGGCACCCGGATCGCACGGTTCGTTCACCGATGCCGTGAACGCCTCGGGCCACGTGCGGTGCACGGCGTGATGGATGGTCTCGACCCCCGGCACCATGTGCTGCATGCTCCACGGCCACGTCGCCGACGAGTTCGTGATGATCTGCTTCGCCGCGCCGCGGTCGTACCACGCGTTGTGCAGGATCCCGTGATGCCCGGGGTGCGCGCCCGTGATGATCGTCGTGTGATTGGCGAGCGTCACCGTAGGCAAGGACGCGATCGCGCCGTGCCCGAGCGCGAGGCCCATCTCGATGAGGCGGGCGACGTTGGGTGCTTCACCGCGCGCCGCCATGTCATACAGGACGTTGGCGTTCGTCCCGTCGAAGAGGAATCCGACGACGTGGGCCGGGCGATCGACCGGATCGAGGAGGTCGACGCGCGCGTCTCCGTCCTGCACCGCCAGATATCGCGCCGCGCCAGCACGCGTGACACCCCGCGGGGCGCACCCGAGGAGCGCGCACAAGGTGGGAGCGACGTCGACGAGGCGCGCCGAGTCCGGAACGAGGCCGAGGTTCCGGACCCCCTTCCCGGCGAGCACGAACGGCGCCCGCGCTTGCACGAGTCCGAGCGAGCCGTGCTCGCCGAGGTGCCCGCCCTGGTCCTCCCAGTTGTGGGCAGCCGTGTGCAGAACGCACAGATCGGGCGCGGCCGGGGCGTCGAACAGTTGCGCGATCTGGTCGAACGCGTGCGGGTAGGAGTTGTCCGACCGGCCGGGGAATGGGTGGTCGAGCTCATCGGCGAGCGGTGTGAACTTGTTCGTCGACTGGTCGCGGAGCGGATCCCGGCCCGAGACCTCCACCCGTTCGTATCCGCCTCCGTCGAGCGCGCGCCGGAACATCACGCTTCCGTCGTGCGCGAGCGCCTCGTAACAGCCGTCGCGGGAGGTGCAGACCATGTCGACGATCGGTTCGAGCGCCCCGTCCAGGAGCACCTCCAGGGCGGCCTCGGCGTCGGCTCTGTGGGCATCCGCGAGCTGGTGGGCGGGCAGGCGATGTTCGCCCGTGGCCGTGCGCTCCATAGCGGCCCAGGCTAGGCCGGGTTGTCGAATTCCGGCCAGGGCGGCTAAAGTTCCTCGTTCGGCGCGTCCGTTTCGCGCGCGCTGACGCATTCAGCACCTCGCTCGTCCTGCAACGAAGGCCCGTACGTGCGCACATTCACCCCGAAGGCCGCCGACATCACGCGCCAGTGGTATGTCATCGATGCCGAAGGCGCGATCCTCGGCCGGCTCTCCACCGAGATCGCGACCTTGCTGCGCGGCAAGCACAAGCCGATCTGGGCACCGCATCTCGACGTCGGCGACCACGTGGTCGTCGTGAACGCGTCCAAGCTCGCGATCGAGCCGCGCAAGCTCCTCCAGAAGCGCTACCACCGCCACAGCGGTTACCCGGGCGGCATCCGGAGCGAGAGCCTCGAGCATCTCATTGCCCGCGACCCCGAGAAGGTCGTGAAGCTGGCGGTGCGCCGCATGCTCCCGAAAGGCCCGCTCGGTCGGCAGATGCTGCGCAAGTTGAAGGTGTACGGCGGGCCGACGCATCCGCACCAGGCCCAGCAGCCGGTCGCGCGCCCCCTCCCCGAACGCAGCAAGGCACGCACCGCGTGATTGCGCCGAGCCGAACGAGAGTCGCAATGAGCATCAAGGACCGCGCGTGAGCAAGCCCCTCATCCAGACGACGGGTCGACGCAAGGAGGCGATCGCGCGGGTCCGGCTACGGCCGGGAACCGGCAAGATCATGGTGAACGGGCGCGAGTTCGCGTCCTACTTCCCGATCCTCACCCATCAGGTCATCGCGAAAGAGCCGCTGCGCCTGACCCAGACCGAAGAGGTCTACGACGTCGATGCGACGCTCGGTGGTGGCGGTGTGAGCGGGCAGGCCGGCGCGATCCGGCTCGGTATCGCGCGTGCGCTCGTTGCACTCGATCCCGACTCTCGCAACGTCTTGAAGCGGGCCGGACTTCTCCGGCGCGACGCGCGCGAGAAGGAACGGCGCAAGTACGGGTTGAAGAAGGCCCGCAAGGCGCCGCAGTACTCGAAGCGGTAGCGCCCGGCGTCGCGCGGCGTGTTGCGGTTCGGTACCGACGGCGTACGCGGCGACGCCGACCGCGATCTCACGAGCCCGCTCATCGACGCGCTCGCACGCGCCGTTGCCCGCGTGCTGCGGCCCGAACGCGTCGTCATCGGCCGCGACACGAGGGAATCGGGTCCCCGGATCGAGGCCGGGCTCGCGGGCGGTCTCGCGGCCGAAGGCGTGGAGGCGACCCTGCTCGGCGTGTTGCCCACACCCGCGATCGCATTCGCGGCGGCGGCGGCCGGAGTCCCCGCAGCGATCGTGTCGGCGAGTCACAACCGCTGGAGCGACAACGGTGTGAAGGTGATCGGGGCCGACGGGCGCAAGCTCCCGGACGCGATCGAGGCCGCGATCGAGGACGCGATCGAGCACGAGCTCGAGCAAGAGTCGGCCGCCGCGCCGGCGCGCGCCGGCGGGCCGGCAGCGCTTGCACCGGTCGCCTTCGATGCCGATCCCGCCGCCGCGAGCGCGTACGCGGTACATCTGCTCACGACGCTCGGCGGCCACCGGCTCGACGGGCTCGACATCGTGCTCGATTGCGCGAACGGCGCCGCGTTCGCCCTCGGTCCACGCGCGCTGCGCGCGGCCGGGGCCAACGTGCACGTCCTGCACGGGGCTCCGGACGGCCGCAACATCAACGACGCGTGCGGCTCGACCCATCCGGCGTCGCTGCAACGCGCCGTCGTCGAGCGGGGCGCGGCCATCGGGCTCGCGCTCGACGGCGACGGCGACCGCTCGATCGCGGTCGACGAGCGGGGTGACCTCGTCGACGGCGACCAGATCATGGTCATGACGGCGATCGACATGCACGCGCGCGGCGCGCTGCGGAACGACGCGATCGCCGTCACCGTCATGTCGAACCTGGGCCTGCGCCGCGCGCTGCGGGCGCACGGAATCGACGTACACGAGACTCCGGTCGGCGACCGTCATGTCGTCGAGGCGATGCGAGCGCACGATCTCGCCCTGGGGGGCGAGCAATCCGGACACATCGTGTATTCCGACTACGCGACGACCGGCGACGGTCTCCTCACGGGTCTGCGTGTCGCCGACCTGCTGTCGCGTACAGGCAAGCCGCTCTCGGTGCTCGCAGCCCAGATGAGCCGGGTGCCGCAGGTGCTCGTCAACGTCCGGGTGGCCCATCGGGTCGACGTCGACTCGTCGGCCGTGCTCGCCGAGGCGGTCCGCGCGGTGGAACAGGAGTTGGGCGAGACCGGGCGGGTGCTCGTTCGCGGGTCGGGAACCGAGCCACTCGTCCGGGTGATGATCGAGGCGGACGCCCAATCGGCCGCCGACGCGGCCGCGGCCCGGCTGTGCAGCGTCGTGACCTCGGAATTCGGCGGCGACGCGACCACCTAGAATTCGCCTGATGTGCGGCATCGTGGGCCTGGTCCGCAGGCGTGGGGACGGTAGCCGTCCGGATTTGGGGGGGTTGCGCCGGGTCCTGGCCGAGGTCGTCGCGCAGCTGGAGCTGATGGACGACCCCTCGGTCGGAGCGATGGAAGCCGCAGCCGGTCGCCTGCTCGAGGTCGATCGGCACCTGCGTGACGCTGACGGCGTCGGCGCGCTGGTCGAAGACCCGATCGCACGCGCCGGCCTCGCTCACGAGGCCGACGCGGTCGCGGCCCGGCTCGGCGAGATCGAGCTCCGGCTCGACGTCAGCGCCCTCGCCGGCGGCGACATCGAGGCGCTGAACGCGGCCCTCGTGATGTGCAAGGACGCGCTCTGGTCGCTGCGCAAGGACCGCGTCGATCTCGCGATCGCGGTCGAGGACCTCCTCGGCGGTGTTCCGTCGGGTCCTTCGTCGGTCGAGGCGTTCCACTCGATCGAAGTCACGCTGTCGGCCATCGACCGCCTCGAGGTGCGCGGCCGCGACTCCGCCGGCCTGCACGTGCTGGTCACGGGACACGGTCTCGATCTCGACGATCCGTCGATCGCGCTCCTCGTCGACGCGCGCGCGGCCGATCCGCTCTTCACGACCGGCTCGGTTCGCACCCCCGAGGGGGCTCTCGCGTTCGTGTACAAGACGGCAGCCGAGATCGGCGAGCTCGGTGACAACACGACGAGGCTCCGCGCCCAGATCCGCGGTGACGAGCTCCTGCATCTCGCGCTGCGCGCCGAATCGGCCCATGCGGCGGTGCTCGCGCACACGCGGTGGGCGAGCATCGGCATCATCTCCGAAGCGAACGCGCACCCGCTCAACCAAGAAGAGCTCGGCGGCGACGGACGCATCGACGCAACGCGCCCGTACACGATCGCGGCACTCAACGGTGACGTCGACAACTACGCAGATCTGAAGGCGCTCGACGGGCTGCACTTCCCCGCGGAGATCACCACCGACGCCAAGGTGATCCCTGCACTGGTCGCGCGGCGTGTCGAAGCCGGTGTCGACCTCGTCGAGGCATTCCGTTCGACGGTCGCGTCATTCGAGGGATCGGTGGCGATCGCACTGCAGTCGGCCGCGGATCCCGATCGCATCCTGCTCGCGCAGCGGGGCAGCGGCCAGGCGCTCTACATCGGACTCGCACCGGACGCGTTCCTCGTCGCCAGCGAGCCGTACGGTCTCGTGGCCGAGTGCAACGAGTACGTCCGTCTCGACGGCGAGACGATGGTCGATCCCGGTAACCCGGCGAGCCAGGGTCAGGTCGTGGTGCTCGACCGGCGCGGTGCGGGCACGCTCGAAGGCATCCGGCGCCTCTCCTACGACGGTCGCGAGCTGCCTCTCGACCAGGGTGACCTGCACGTGCCGCAGATCACGACGCGCGACGTCGACCGCGGCGACGCGCCGCACTACCTCCTGAAGGAGATAACCGAGGCGCCGGCGTCGTTCCGCAAGACGCTGCGGGCGAAGATCATCGAGCGCGACGGGCTGCTCGACGTACGGCTGCCCCCCGAGACGCTGCCGCAACCACTGGTCGACGCGCTCCGGGCGGGCGCGATCCGCAACATCCTCGTCATCGGTCAGGGCACGGCGGCGATCGCGGGGCAGAGTCTCGTGCAGGCGCTGAAAGGAGCGATCGCGGGCAGCCCGATCACGATGCAGGCGACGCTCGCGACCGAGCTCTCCGGCTTCGGTCTCGCGCCCGACATGCGCGACACGCTCGTCATCGCGACATCACAGTCCGGCACGACGACCGACACGAACCGCACCGTCGACCTCGCGCGCGCGCGGGGTGCGTTCGTGGTCGCGATCGTGAACCGGCGCCAGAGCGACCTCGTGGACAAGGCGCACGGGGTCCTGTTCACCTCCGACGGGCGCGACGTCGAGATGAGTGTCGCGTCGACGAAGGCGTTCTACTCGCAGGTCGCGGCTTGCTTTCTCCTTGCGTTCGCGATCGCGGCCGAGCTCGGCGACGACGACCTCGAACGTCGCCGCTATCGCCACGAGCGCCTCGCTGCGCTGCGCGAGCTGCCCGACGCCATGGCCGAGCTGATCACGCGGCGCGCCTCGATCGGCGTGACGGCACAGCGCAACGCCCTGAGCCGACGTTCGTGGGCGATCGTCGGTAACGGTGCGAATCGCGTGGCCGCGCACGAGATCCGGATCAAGCTCTCCGAGCTCTGTTACAAGTCGATCGCGTGCGATGTCACCGAGGACAAGAAGCACATCGACCTGTCGTCGGAGCCGCTGATTCTCGTGTGCGCGGCCGGCCTGCGCGGATCGAACGCCGACGACGTCGCCAAGGAGGTCGCGATATACCGAGCGCACAAAGCGGCGCCGATCGCGATCGTCGACGACGGCGAGACCCGCTTCGCGGCCGCGACCGACACGATCTCGGTCCCGGTGGTGCATCCCGACCTCGCCTTCGTGCTCTGCACGGTTGCAGGGCACCTCTTCGGGTACGAGGCCGCGCTCGCGATCGACGCCTCCGCGCGATCCCTACGCGAAGCACGCGGCTGCATAGAGATCGCGTCCGCCGCCGCGCGCAACGGCGACGACCCGCTCCCCGTTCTCAGCGCGGCGCTGGAGCCGCTCGCGTCGCGATTCTTCGACGACCTCCGCGCGCGCAACTACGACGGAAGTCTCGAGGCGGCCACGGCGGTCCGGCTCGCGTCGGTGCTGCGCTACGCCACGGGCGTGCAGCACCTCGACACCTACCAGGTCGAGTTCGGCAAGGTCGGAACGCCGAGCACGGTCATCGAGGACCTGAATGCCGCGCTGACGAAGGCCATCGACGAGCTGACGAGGCCCATCGACGCGATCAAGCACCAGGCCAAGACGGTCACCGTCGGAATCTCGCGCTCCGACGAGACGCTGCTGCTCGTCCCGATCGTCAAGGAGGTGCTCGCCACCGGTACGCCGCGCGACAGCCTGACGTATCGCGCCCTGCGCACCCTCGTGGCGCTCGACCCCGCCGTCGACAACGTGCTCGGCTGGACGCGCTACACGATCGAGGGCGAGACCATTCACGTCGTAGACCGGGGCGGCATCGCGCTCGACATCCCGTCGCGCACGGAGACGAACCCGGTCCTGCGCGGCAGCAAGCACCGAGCTGCTTCGGAACGCGAGGTCACGGTCGTGCGCGGCCGCGCCGACGACCGTACGGTGATCTTCGTGCCCGAGGTGAAGGGTAACCAGACCACCGGCCTGACACTGCTGCACGTCCGCTTCCGCGAGCGGATGGCCGGCGCGGCCGCGCGCCGCGTACTCGAGGGCTACCGCGACCGGTACCAGGCAATCGCCGACCAGGTGACGGAAACGGAACCGGTGATGCGCGACGACGTGCTCGGGACGATCGACTTCGTCGACCTGCTGACCGAGCCGGTCGTGCGCCTGGCCGACAACTGGAGAACCTGAGCCGTCGTGCGACCCGTCGTCACTCCGGCTGAGATGGGTGACGCCGATCGGCGCACGATCGCCGCGGGCACGCCCGAATCGGTGCTCGTGGAACGGGCCGGCCGCGCCGTCGCGGATCACGCGCGGCGGATGCTCGGCGGCAGCTACGGCCGCCGCGTCGTGGTCGTGTGCGGCAAGGGGAACAACGGCGCCGACGGGGTAGTAGCGGCGCGGGTGCTCCGGTCGCGCGGCGTCGGCGTGGACGTCTTGTTGCTGGACCGCGGGATCGACGGCGCGGCGTTGCGGCGCGCGGTCGGGCGCGCCGACCTCGCGATCGACGCGATGTTCGGAACGGGTTTTCGCGGGGCG
>DATJAA010000044.1:0-12024 GCA_035516815.1 Acidimicrobiia bacterium
ACCACCGAAGTCTGCTTCTGCGCTACCTCGACACGTTCCCGCGGCCTGCGGGGATCCCCGAGTGGCCGGCCCTGCTTCCCGACCCCACCCCCGAACAGATCGACGATTCGATCCGCGCCGGTGACACCGCGTACGGCACGCCGGAAGAGGTCGAGGTGGCCATCGCGAAGTATGCCGACGCGGGCGTCGATCAGGTGGTCTTCGGGTTGCTGTCGTCGTCGATGGAGCGAGAGCTGGCAGTCGAGACGATCGAGACCTTCGGCAAGCACGTCCTGCCCGTGTTCGACAAGGATCGCGTGCACCGCACGACGCAGCAGCGCGAGGCGGCTGCGTCGACTTCGCCCCCTAGCTGAGTGGCCGGGTCACGACTCGTGCCCGAGCCGACGTTCAATCTCGCCGATCTGTGGGAGACGTTGTGTGACGCGGGTCCCGACGCCGAGTGCCTCGTCGCGCCGCCGGTGCGCCACACGCGCGGATCGCTCGACCGGGCCGCGAATCGGGTTGCGAATCACCTGATGTCGTTGGGGATCCGTCCCGGCGAGCGCGTCGGCGTGTACTCGCGCAACCGCGCCGAGTACGTCGAGGCACTGCTGGGTTGCTGGAAGTGCGGAGCCGTGCCCGTGAACATCAACTGGCGGTACGTCGCCGACGAGCTGCGGTACGTGATCACGGACGCCGAGCTCGTCGCGACGATCGTCGAGGACGAGTACGTCCCTTTGCTCGACGAGCTCGGATTCGATCGGTGCGTCGCGATCGGGGAGTGGGCCGGCGCGAGCGACGCGCGGAACTTCACCGGCGTGCCGCGATCTTCTGACGACGTGTACATGCTCTACACTGGCGGCACCACCGGCATGCCCAAAGGCGTGATGTGGCGGCACGAAGACTTCTTCTATGCGTGCTGCCTCGGCGGATCGGTGTTCGACCCGATCTCAGAGCCCGGCGAGATCGCGCGCAATGCGGAGCCGGGCTTTCGGATGAGCCCGCTCGTGCTGGGCCCGCTGATGCATGGCGGCGGGCAGTGGCTCACGCTCATCGCCCTGTTCGGAGGGAATCGGGCGGTCGTGTACTCAGCGCGTTCGTTCGACGCGGCCGCCGTGCTGGATCTCGCGATCGCCGAGCACGCGTCGACGGTCGGCATCATCGGCGACGCGATGGCGCGCCCACTGGCGGAGGCGGTTCTCGCCGAGCCCGACCGTTGGGACACGTCGGAGATCATCGGCCTGGGCAACGGGGGCGCGATGTTGAGCGCGGCGGTGAAGGCGCAGCTCGCGCGCGCGTTCCCGGGCGCGGTGTTGAACGACAGCTACGGAGCGTCCGAGACCGGCGCGGCCGGGAGTGAGGTCGGTGCGAGCACGGAGCGCGACCGGCCGGCGTTCTCGACCGACGGTCGCACGTGGGTGCTCGACCCGGAGACGCTCGAGCCGCTCGAGCCCGGATCCGGTGCCGAGGGGCTGTTCGCGCGCAAGGGTCACATCCCGCTCGGCTACTGGAAGGATCCCGCGAAGACGGCGGCGACGTTCCGGACCGACGCGTACGGTGTGCGCTGGGTCGTGCCGGGCGATTGGGCGACGATCGACGCCGAGGGCCGGATCGTGCTGTTCGGTCGCGGCTCGGGCTGCATCAACTCCGGTGGCGAGAAGATCTTCCCCGAGGAGGTCGAAGCTGCCATCCGGTCGCATCCCGACGTCTTCGACGCGGTGGTCGTCGGCGTCCCCGACGATCGCTTCGGCCAGCGCGTCGTCGCACTGGTGAAGCTGCGCGCCGGCGCGCCGGAGCTGACACTCGAAGCCGTCCAGCAACACTGCCGGACGAAGATTGCGGGCTACAAGGTGCCGCGGGCGCTCATCCTCGGTGATGCCCCGCGCACCAACACCAACAAGCCCGACTACGCGACCGCGCAGGCCGTTGCGCTCGCCCGCGGCGCCGCGGCTCCCTGAGCGGTCGGACAGCGACCCGGCCGATCGGCCATGCTGTGGGGATGCAGACACGTTCCATCGGTGCGCTCGACGCCTCGGTCGTCGGCCTCGGTTGCAACAATTTCGGCGGCCGTATCGACGAAGCGGCGACGAAGCGTGTCGTCGATGCTGCGCTCGACGCCGGCGTCACGCTCTTCGACACTGCCGACATCTACGGCGGAACGAAGAGCGAGGAGTTCCTCGGACGCTCGCTCGCGGGCCGTCGGGATCGCGCGCTGATCGCGACGAAGTTCGGCGGGCCGATCGACGACGAGCACCCGGGCGGCGCGAGCGCGTCCTACGTCGCTCGCGCGTGCGAAGACTCGCTGCGTCGCCTCGCGACCGACCACATCGACCTCTACCAGATCCATTTCCCCGACCAGGCGACGCCGCTCGAGGAGACGCTCGGCGCGCTCGACGAGTTGGTGCGGGCGGGGAAGGTGCGAGAGATCGGCTGCAGCAACTTCTCGGTGGAGCTGATCGAGTCGGCCGCGCGCATCTCGGCCGAGAACGGATGGGCGCGGTTCGTCAGCGTGCAAAACGAGTACAGCCTCCTGCGTCGCGGGCCGGAGAAGCAGGGCGTGCTCGACGCCTGCGCGAAACACGACATCGCGTTCATCCCGTACTTCCCGCTCGCGAGTGGTGTGCTGTCCGGTAAGTACGAACGCGGTGCGCCGCCGCCGGCGGGCACGCGCCTCGCAGGGTTGCCCGCCGAGCGGGCCGAACAGGCCCTCTCCGACACGGTAATGAACCGCGTCGACGGTCTCTCGGCGTGGGCCACCGCGCAGGGCCACACGCTGCTCGAGCTCGCGTTCGCGTGGTTGCTGGCGCGGCCCGTTGTCGGCAGCGTGATCGCCGGCGCGACGAAGCCCGAGCAAGTGGCGGCGAACGCGGCCGCTTCCGGATGGCAGCTCACCTCCGACGACCTCGGCGAGATCGACGCGGTGATCTCCGCCGCGAAGGAGCGCTGAGTGGAGCTCGACGAGCTCTCGCGGGCCGAGCTCGCGACACTCGGTCGCGAATGGTTGCTGCACGGCCACCTGCAGGACCGCGTCGGGATGCCCCTCGTACACGCTGGCCGCCCGCGTGAGGAGATGGAGCAGATCGCGATCGAGGAGTGGATGGCCGCGAGCCCGATCTACTCACGCAGGACACAGCGTGCGTTCCGCTTCGGGAGCGGCGACGTGCCGACGATCATGAAGAACCTCCAGCTCGACATCGGCGCGCCGCACCAGTTCATGGACTTCCGCTGCCGCGTCGACGATGCGGATCACGGTGAGTTCTGGCTGGCGCATTGCGGCGCGCTTCTCGATGTCGAGCCGATGGGCGTCGAGTACGTGCAGGGGATGTGTCACTCGATCGAAGACCCGACCTTCGACGCGACCGCGGTGGCGACGAACCCGCGAGCGCAGGTGCGCCCGATCCACCGCCCGCCGCGCGTTCCCTCTGATCGTCACCCGCATTGCCACTGGACGGTCGTCATCGATCCGGCCTTCCCCGAGGTGCAGCCGCATCCCAACCTCGCGATCGTCGGGGCGTCCAAGGCCGCGACCATTCCCACCGAGGTCTCCGACGCGGCCGCGCGCTCGGAGCCCGGCGGGTGGGACGACTACTCGGGCGACTTCGACCCCGACTTCGAGCTGCAGGATCTGTCACATCGTGCGCTCGTCGTGGCCCTGCAGGAGGTCGCGGTGCAGAGCCATCTCTTGCTCCGATCCTTCGCGGTATCCGTCTCGCAGCACTACGGCGAGGACGCCGCGCTCGAGCTGCTGCCCCAGATCTTCACGGGGCTCGCCGGGATCACCGCCCAGCGCCTCGTGCCGGTGCTCGGCATCGAGGAGCGCGACGCAACGGCGATCGCGCGGCTCCTACGGTTCCACCCGGTTTTCTGGCCGCGCACGTATGTCGACCTGCGCATCGAGGTGCTCGACGACCTCCGCGTCCGCTTCGCGCTCGGCGCGTGCGCCGTGCTCGACGAAGGCGACGGCTTCACCTGGTTCGCACAACTCGGCGGGGCCGCGGATCGCGCACTCGACGCGATCGTGCACGCGGTCGATCCGCGCGCGTCGTGCCGGCCGGTCGCGGTCCGCTCGGGGGAGCGCTTCGCCTACGAAGCCGCGATCGACCCCGGAGCCGCGCCGGCGCAGGAAGCACCGGAGATCGCGCTGGCGAAGATCAGCGGCGGCGCGTCGTTCGTGTTCAATCCCCGCCGTCCTGTGCGGGTCGACTAGCCGGCGGATTGAACGCCATCGATCAGAAGACGCCGGCTTCGACACCGGCCGCGAACGTGAGGCCCAGCTCGCGGCACCGCGCCCGAGCCGCGTCGTCGGGATCGCCGACCACGATCACCGGCTCGAGGGCGGGCTTCCATCCGAGGCCGGTCGCGACGCGCTCGACGCTGCGGACGGCACCCTCTCCGTCGTGCGCTCCCTTCACGAACAGCGCGTAAGGGAGCCCACGGGTCTCGTCGAGCACCTCGTAATAGATGCGCTCGAAGAAGTCCTTCAATGCGCCGCTCATGTACCCGAAGTTCTCGGGCGTGCCCATCAGGATGCCGTCGCTCCAGCGGACGTCGTCGGCGACTGCGTCGAAGGCGCATCGCACGCGCACGTCGACGTCGTCGATGTCGTCGCTGGTCGCGCCCCCGATCGCGGCATCCGCGAGCATCTGAGTCCCGCCGGTCCGCGACTGATAGACGACGAGGAGATGACGGGCGACCGCCGCGCACACGGCGCGGACTCTACTTCCGGTGCTCCTCCCGGAACGCGGCGAGATCGAATGCGAGGTGCTCGTGTACGTCGCCGACGTGGTCGACCACGATGTGTCGCTGGGCGAAGCTCCAGGTTCCGCCCTCGCGCACGAACCGGTCGCGATAGCGGCCGGTCACGATCGGCTGCAGCGGAAGATCAGGGGTCTGCTGGAAGACGACGAACGACGAGCGGGTGTTCGCCTCGCCGGCCTCCTCGTCGATATCGATGATGACGTTCGACGTCAGGTGGCGGGTACGCAGGGTTCCGTCGTCGTGCACGCGATTGGTGCTCGAGTAGAGTTGCTTGATCGCCTGGCCGCCGACGATCTCGCCGGGTACGCCCTCGTTGGTGAGCGTGGCCGTCGCGAACAGATCGGCGATCGAATCGAAGTCGGCGGCGTCGATGTACTCGGCGTAACGGAACATCAACGTGCTGATGGCGTGATAGCTCTCCCAGGTGCCCGCGCCCACCGCGTCACACTAGCTTCGGCGACAATGAGCGATACTGCCCCGAAAGAGTCCGTCCCCTACGAGTTGCGCGTGAGTCCCGAGGACGCGTTCGACGCGAGCATCGGGCTCGTGGTCGACGACGCCGACGAGATCGGGCGGTGTGTGGGGCACGTGCCGGTCCGCCCCGGCGTGTGCCAGCCGATGGGGATCGTCCATGGCGGCGTGTACGCGGCGATCGCGGAGACGCTCGCGTCGATGGGCACCGCGCGCGGTGTGCTACCCGAAGGCCGGGTGCCGCTCGGGATGTCGAACAACACGAGCTTCCTGCGCCCGGTGAGCGAGGGAGCGGTGCACGGAGTCGGTATTGCGATCCATCGGGGCCGCATGAGTTGGGTGTGGGACGTCGAGATGCGCGACGACGAAGGCCGCCTGTGCGCGACCTCCCGCGTGACGATCGCCGTGCGCGATCACGGCCCGAGATGAACAAGGTCAGGCTGGGATTCTTCTCGTTCACCGAGATCACCGATCCCGGCGAGCACCGTTCGTACAACGAATGGCACCAGCTCGATCACATGCCCGAGCAGTACCCGTTGGACGGCGTCGCGTTCGGTCAGCGGTGGGTCTCGACGCCGGCGTGTCGCGCCGCGCGCACGGTGAGCGCGGCGCCGCTCGACCCGATCCACTACGTGACGCTCTATCTCATGACCGAGCCCGTGGAACGGACCTTGCGCGAATTCCGGCAACTCGGCCGCGATCTCCACGCGGCCGATCGCTTTCATCTGCACCGGCGGGCACGGCTGTCCGGTCCGTTCCCGCTCGTCGGCACGGCGGTCGCGTCGCGCGTTCTCATCTCGGCCGAAGCGGTTCCGTACCGTCCGAACCTCGGCGTGTACGTCGAGGTCGAGGCCCTTCCGGTAGGCGGTGACGCCGCGGGCGCGGCGATGATCCGCGAACGCCACCTGTCCCCGCTCTGTGCACAACCGGGCGTGGCCGGCGCTTGGTCGTTCGCCGACGAACACCACCGCATCACGGTCAGCTGGCTCGACGCGCCCCCGCTGGAGGCGCCCGGGCGCCTGGATCCACTCGTGGCCGCGCGCGACGCGGCAGCTGCGACCCGCACGGTGTTCGCGGGACCGTTCGAGACCATCACGCCGTGGCAGTGGGGCTGGTTCGACGACGGCTGACCCACGTCTCGACTGACCGGGGCCGCGGGTGCACCGGCGCGCGTATGAACTGTAACGCCGCGTGCTCCGTATCCCGGGAGTGCGGCGCGGACTGACGGCCACGGCCTGGGTGTGGATGAGCGCACTGGTGGGGGCCGCGTTGCTGTTCGTTGCGTGCGGTGCCGGGACCTCCGGCGGCCGGCGCGCGGCATCGAATTCGCCGGCCTCGGTGGCGTCGACCACGCCGCCGACCGCGCCACAGGACGCGAAGCTCTCGGCGGCCGACTTCAGGAACATCAATACCATGACGCGGGTCGGCGATCACTTCTTGACCAACGTGCGCGGGCACCTCCCCGAGGCGTTGCAAGTCGCGCGCTCGGCGAGCGGCGGCACGTATCCCGTGGGCACGATCATCCAACTCGTCCCGCAGGAAGCGATGGTGAAGCGCGCCAAGGGGTACAGCCCGTCGACGAACGACTGGGAATTCTTCTCCCTCGACGTGTCGTCGCACGGGACGCGCATCCTGAGCCGGGGCGGCGCGAAGGTGGTGAACCGCTTCGGCGGGAGCTGTGCTTCTTGCCACAGCGCCGCCGAGGCACCGTTCGACTTCGTGTGCGGCACCACGCACGGGTGCGCGCCGCTGCCGATCGGTCCCGACGTGATCGCCGCGCTGCAGCGCAGCGACCCGCGGCCGCGTACGTGAGCCAGGACGCGTCCGCAGACGCGTCCTCGGACGGGCAGGTTGCCCGCCCGGCAGTTAGCATCGACGGTCATGGGTAGTTCCGGCCAGAAGCCGCGCAGGGGCAAGACGAAGCATCCGCAGCATCTCGCCAAGGTCGGTACCCCGGCCGAGAACGCGCGGTTGCAGCACGCCGAACGCGAAGCGGTGCTCGAGAACATGGGTATGGGTCGAGCGTCGGGCTTGCCGCGCGTCGTCATCTACGTCGTCATCGCGCTCCTTGTCGCCGGCGCGATCAGCGGGCTGTTGCTCCTCACCGTCTTCCGCTGAGCCCACGCCCCGGGCGACATTGGGGTGTGAGCGTGCCAACTGTTTGGCGGGTGGTGAGCGGGATGGCCGGCGCGGGTCGGCGTCAGTCGGGGCCGACCGCGATCTCTCTGGCCCACGCGTAGTCGGCTTTGCCCGCGGGCGTTCGCGCGACCTCTTTGACGACATGCACGGCCCGCGGAACCTTGTACCCCGCGAGATGCGCACGGCAGTGGTCCTGCAGCGCGGCGAGATCGGGTGCGGGCCGGCCCGGCGACGTGGCGACGATCGCAACAACTCGTTGGCCGAACTGCGGATCCGGCGCACCGACGACCACGGCGTCCTCGATATCGGCGTGACACTTCAGGACGGCCTCGACCTCTTCTGGGTACACCTTCTCGCCACCCGTGTTGATGCACATCGACCCGCGGCCGAGCAGGTGCACAGTTCCGTCCTCGTCGATCGTCGCCATGTCGCCCGGCAACGACCATCGTTGACCATCGATCTCGACGAAGGTGCGCGCGCTCCGCTCCGCGTCCTTGTAGTAGCCGAGCGGAACCCGGCCCCGCGTCGCGAGCCGTCCGACGACGCCCGATCCGCGCGGCACCGCGCGTAACTCGTCGTCGACGACGATCGTCTCGGCTTTGGCCGCGAACGTCAGCGAGCGACTTCCCTTCGCAGCTCCGTCGCGCGTCGTCACCGCGACCGCTTGCGCGGGGGACTCCGACGATCCGATACCTTCGACAATTGCCCGCACCGACGGTAGGGCCGTCATCAAATCCTGCTTCGCGTCACCCGAGAGGATGCTGCCCCCCGACCCGAGCAACAGGAGCGACGAGAGGTCGCGGCGTGGTCCGTTCCCGGAGAGCGCGGCGAGCAGCGGCCGCGCACTCGCGTCGCCGACGAGATTCATCGCGTTCACGCCCTCACGCTCGACGAGTTCGAGTACATAGTCCATCTCGACGTGCGGTCGGTCGTACAGCACGACCTTGCCGCCGCCGAGCAGGGTCCCGATCGCCGACCACTGCCCGCTGGCGTGCATGAGCGGGCCGAGGGCGAGCGAAACGAACTGCGCCGGCTGCGGATCGCTCTGGCCGAGGAACGCGTTCAGACGTTGCGCGGGATTCTCGACCACCGAGGCCGCGATGTCCTCCGGCCGGGCGATCGGCGGGCCGCCCGGGTTCCCGCCGCCCATCGCACCGAAGAAGATGTCCTCGTGGCGCCACATGACGCCCTTCGGCAGCCCAGTGGTGCCGCCGGTGTACAGCACGTAGTGGTCGTCGCCGGAGCGGGGCTCGAAATCGCGCGCGGTCGACGCGCGTTGCAGCTCGCTCGCGAACGCGCCGGAGTCGACGTCGACCACGAAGGCGGCCTCCGGCCCGTTGCCGACGACACGTTGCGCGCGCTCGGACACACCGGAGTCGGCGACGACGCCGATCGCGTCGGCGTCGATCAGGAGATAATCGAGCTCCTCGTCGACGTAGCGGTAGTTCACGTTGATCGGAACGGCGCGGAGCTTGTAGCACGCGAGGATGGCGGCGAGGTGGTCGACGGAGTTGCGCATGTACAGCGCGACGTGCTCGCTAGCTCCGGCGCCTCGGTTGCCGAGCGCGTGCGCGACGCGCGTCGAGAGATCATCGAGCGCGGCGTAGGTCAGACGGTCACCGGCGCATACGACCGCGACCCGATCGGGGACGGTGTCGGCGACCAGCTCGAACAGATCTGCCAGATTGAACTGCAACGGGCGCCTCCACTCGCTACTACAGTCCGATTCTGACATGACCGACCTGCAATCACTGCTCGTGCGGGCCGACGGCTTCGTGCCGAAGGAGCGCTACACCACCGACGAGTTCGCCGAACTCGAGCAGACGCGCCTCTGGGCTTGCGTGTGGCAGATCGCCGGACGCGAGGAGCAGGTCGGCCGACCCGGCGATTTCCTCGAATACACGATCGGCGACGAAACCGTATTCGTCGTGCGAGCCGCGGGTGGGGAGTTGCATGCCTTCTACAACGCGTGCCTCCACCGCGGCCGCCGGCTCGTCGAGGGTTCGGGCTCCCTGGCCGAAGCCGCGCTCCGTTGCCCTTACCACGGCTGGTGTTACGGCCTCGACGGGCGCGTGATCGACGTGCCCGACCGCGATGAATTCGACGGGCTCCCGGACGACCTCCGACTCGTCGCGGTGCGCGTCGACACCTGGGGCGGGTTCGTCTTCGTCAACCTCGATCCGCAGGCCGAGCCGTTGCTCGAATTCCTGGATCCGATCCCCGCGTTGCTCGGTCCCTACCACCTCGAGCAGATGCGGCTGCGCGCGTCGCTCAGCACCGTCATCGACGCCAACTGGAAGGCGGTCGTCGACGCGTTCAACGAGGGCTACCACGTGCAAGGGCTGCACACGCAGATCCTGCCGTGGACCGACGACGTCAGCATCGAGTACGAGACGATCGGTCGGCACGCGCACTACGGGCGGCTCCCCGGTGCTCGTCGCCGACTCCGGCCGAGCCCGCGGCTGCATCTGTCGCCGGGCGAGTACGACGAAGGCGAGATCCTGGCGAACCTCGTCGCCGGACTCGGCGGTGCATTCCTCGGCGAGGAGCGGGCGGCGATCGAGGAGTTGCGCGCCGCCGGACCGCCCTCCGGATCCACCTTGCTGGAGGCCTACCAGGCCCGGCGCATGCAACTGCTCGAGGCGCGGGGTTTTGACGTCTCCGGTCTGAGCTCCGACCTGATGACGAGCGCCGACGACGTGTTCTGGTTCCCGAACGTCGTCGGTCCGATTTACCCGGGCAGTGCCATCTTGTTCCGGGTGCGCCCGTACGGTCGCGACCCGAACCGCTCGATCAAGGACACCTGGGTGCTCGAGTGGCGCGCGCCGGAAACGCCCGAAGCGGCCGAAGCGAACGACGGCCGTTGCGTGCAGACGAAGTTCTTCGAGAACTGGCGGGATCGCAACTGGGGCGAGATCACCGAGCAGGATTACGAGAATCTCGCCAACGTGCAGGCCGGAATGCGTTCGGCCGGCTGGACCGGCGCGCGCCTGAACCCGCGCCAGGAGGGGAACATCCTGCACATGCACCGCGTGATCGACGGCTACATCACCGCGCGCAACGGAGTCGGCCGTGACTGACGACGCATCGCCTCAACGGCCGGAGGGGAGCGACTCCAAGGAGACGAGGCGCCTCGTCATCGCGGTGATCCTCGTCGCGTTGCTGATCGCGTTCGTGGTCGACAACACCCGGAACGTGAAGGTCGGCTTCGTCTTCGGGGATCACGAGACGCACTTGATCTACGTGCTGGTCGTGACGTTCGGCCTGGGCGTCGCCGTGGATCGCCTCTGGCAGCGCCGCCACCGGCATGAGTAGCGCGCGCCGGCGCCTCGAGCGCGATGCTCACTGCTCTGACATGATCGCCTCGTACTCGGACGCCGCGTCGCGGTGCGGAGTGCCGGACACGTCCACCACGACCCGCCGGATGTCGACGTTCGCGCGGAACGGTGCCGCGTAGCCGTCACCGATCGCCGGCCCGACCTCGTAGCCGCAGGTCAACCCGCCCCCCGTGTACGAGAAGGTCATCGGCGTGAAGTGGGGGATATCGACCGCGCCGACCGCCCGGCCGTCGACCAACAGCTCGCCGCGGCCGGTGAACTCGGCGGTCTTCGTGTACACGAACGCGACGGTGTGGTCGCCCGTCCCCACGAGCGCATCACCGACGACGACATCACGGGTGGTGCCGTACAGGTTGTGGACGTAGCGCGGGCGGCCGCCGACGAGGTGCAGGGTGAATCCGCCGAGGACCGAGCCGAGTGCGAGGAGCGTTCCCTCCGGCACGACACCGTCGCCCACGCTGATCTCGGCGGTGATGGTGTGCGAGCGATTGCGGACGTTCACCGCGACCGATTCCGGAACCGGCGAACCGTTCGGGAAGTACGTGTAGGTATTGCGCTCCTGGCGCGAGGTGGGCCGCGGGTTCAAGATCGCGAACAACGGCCGGTTGTCGAGCGGGAGCACGTCGTTGCGCGCGGCTTCGTCCCACCAGAGCTCAACCATCGCCGCGAGTCGGTCAGGCTCTGCTCGGGCGAGGTCGTTGGTCTCGGACGGATCGGCGGTGACGTCGTACAGCTCCCACACGTCGTCGTCGAACGGCGCGTCGGGGTCGAGACCGTCGTCGTACATCGCTCCCAGTGGGTGAAACGTCACCGCCTTCCAGCCCGCGTGATAGATGCCGCGTGAGCCCAGCATCTCGAAATGCTGCGTCGAACGGGTCCCGGGCGCGTCGTCGTGCTCGAGAATCGAGGCGAAGCTCGCCCCGTCGACTCGCGACTGGGAGATCCCGTCGAGCTCGGCCGGCAGCTCGATGCCGACGAGGTCGAGCACCGTCGGCATGACGTCGATCGCGTGCGCGAACTGGCGCCGCACGCCGCCGCGTCCGGTCATGCCCGGCACCGAGACGATGCACGGATCGGCGACGCCGCCTTCGTGGACCTCGCGCTTCCAGCGCTTGAACGGGGTATTGCCGGCCATCGTCCAACCCCACGGGTAGTTGTTGTGCGCGGTCGGTCCGCCGATCTCGTCGATGCGCGCCCGCAGCTCGCGGCGTCCGGCCGGCGCGCCGTTCATGAGGCGACCGTCGTTGATGGAACCCTTCGGGCCGCCTTCCGCGCTGGCGCCGTTGTCGGACACTGCGACGACCACTGTGTTGTCGAGGTCCCCCGTCTGATCCAGGAA
>DATJAA010000045.1:0-8851 GCA_035516815.1 Acidimicrobiia bacterium
CCGCGCAGCTCGAGACCGGCACCCATCGAACGCGTACGCGGATGGGACACGTATTCGCCTCGGTGACGAACGTGGAGCTCGCGGACCCTTTCGGGCAACAACTCGTCGACCGACAGCCCCACGAGGTCGTCGTGCTCGTACTCGAACAGCCGCTCCATCATCTGGTTGACGAACAGGATGATTCCATCCTTCCCGATGACGGCGATGCCATCCGGCGCCGCGTCGAGCGCCTGCCGGAGGCCCTCGTCGGGGATCGCTGAATCGGGTTGCATGTCTCCTCTAGCGTTTCTCGGTTCCCGGGATCCCGGCGCACAAGCAACGATACGACGCGCGGCCCGGCGCGGCGACGCTCGCGGCGAGCCGTCATCGCTTGGCGGGCGGACGGACCACCTTCGTGAATCGAGCGGCCCGGCGACGAATTCGCCGCGCGTGGTGCGGCGCGGGCACGGCGAGCGGTGGGCCGATCGGTCGGTGCCTGTAGAAGAGTCCCTTGGCCTCCTCGACGAGCACGAGGTACATGAGCACCATCAGTCCGAGGATCGGGTAATAGACCCCCGGCAGATGGGTGAAACCGAGCGCGTGCCCGAACGGCGTGTACGGCAGGGCCACGCCGACCAGGGGTACGACCAGCGACGCGAGCGTGAGCGGCCGGCTCGGCCGGCTTCGCCAGAAGGGGCTCCGGCGCGTCCGGATCACGAAGATCACGAGCGACTGTGTCGCCAGGGATTCGACGAACCACCCGGTACGGAACTCGGCGGCGTGCGCGTGCAGGAGCCCGATCATCACGCCGAACGTCGCGAAGTCGAAGATCGAGCTCAGCGGGCCGAAGAAGATCATGAAGCTGCGGATGAACCCGATGTCCCACGCGGACGGGCGCGCCAGCATCTCCTCATCGACGTTGTCGGTCGGAATCGTCATCTGGCTGCTGTCGTACAGCAGGTTGTTCAAGAGGATCTGCGAGGGCAACATCGGAAGGAACGACAGGAACGCCGATGCGCCCGCGGCACTGAACATGTTCCCGAAGTTCGACGACGTCGCCATCAGTACGTACTTGATCGTGTTCGCGAAGATCCGTCGTCCCTCGACCACGCCGTCAGCCAGCACACCGAGGTCCTTGTCCAACAGGATGATGTCGGCTGCATCCTTCGCCACGTCGGTGCCCGTGTCGACCGAGATCCCGACGTCGGCGTGATGCAGAGCCACTGCATCGTTGACGCCGTCGCCCATGAACGCGACGTCGGCGCCGCGCAATCGCTGCACCCGCACGATCCGCGACTTCGTCTCGGGGCCGACGCGCGCGAAGACGGTTGTGCGATCGATCGCCGAACCGAGCGCGGCATCGTCCATGGCGTCGACCTCCGCGCCCGACAGCGCTCCGAGCACGTCGACACCAAGATCGCGGCACACCTTGACCGCGACCTGGCGGCTGTCACCGGTGATGACCTTCACGACGATCCCGAGCTGGGCAAGACGCGCCAACGATTGCGCGGCGTCGGCCTTGGGTCGATCAGTGAACACGGCGAACCCGACGAACTCCAGGTGTCGCTCCTCGTCGTCGGTCAACTTCGTGACGTGCGGGGCCGAACGAGCTGCGATCGCGATCACCCGAGCGCCGGCGTCGTACAGGGTCGAGAGTGTCTCGGCCGCAGCCGGTGGGACTCCGTCGCTCCGAGCGAGCACGCCTTCGGGTTCACCCTTCACCATCAACCAGCGCCGCCCGTCGGGCGCGTCCGCGAGCACGACTGATATCCGACGTTCGTGGTCGAACGGACGGGTGGCCACCCGCTTCCACGCCGATGCCTCGTCCGCGAGTTCGCTCGGGGCGGCGTCCCACAGCGCGACGTCAAGTGCATTGCCGCTGACAGCCTCGCGCCCATCGACGATCGCATCGTTGCAGACGAGCCCGAGCAGGTGTGCTCGCGGCGTTGCCGTACCTTCCGCGTCGGCGGTTCGGTCGAAGGTGATGTGTCCTTCGGTCAGCGTTCCCGTCTTGTCCGTGAAGAGCAGCGTGATGTTGCCGAGGTCCTCGATGCTGACCAGGCGCTTCACGAGCACCTTCCGGCGCGCGAGGCGGCGTGATCCGGAGGAGAGGCTCACGGTCACGATGGCCGGAAGCAGCTGCGGTGTCAGGCCGATTGCGATCGCGAGTGAGAACAACAACGCGTCGATGAAGGGCCTGTGCAACGCGATGTTGATGACGAAGATCGAAACCGTGAGAACGCCCGCGACCCGTACGAGAAGAAACGAAAACTGTCGGAGCCCCGCTTGAAAGGCCGTCTCACCGGGACGGTCACCGAGACCGGCTGCGATTTTCCCGAACGACGTCTGCATGCCGGTCCGGACGACGAGACCCTTCGCGCTTCCCTGGCGAACGATCGACCCCATCAACGCGCACGAACTCTGGTCGGTCGCCGGGTTGCACGACTTCTCGACGGGCATCGACTCGCCCGTGAGGATGCTCTCGTCACATTCCAGCTCGCTGACGTCGAGCAGACGCATGTCGGCGGGAACGATGTCGCCCATCGAAAGCTGCACGACATCGCCCGGGACCAGGTCGACGACGTCGATGCGCTGCGGTGCTCCGCTGCGAATCACCAGTGCGGTATGCCGGATCTGCGCGTGCAGCGCGGCAACCGCTTGTTCCGAGCGGAACTCGTTCACGAAGCCGAGTCCCACAGACAAGCCGACGATGACGCCGATGATGCTGGCGTCGGTTGGATCTCCCGTCAGGCCCGAAACGGCCGCGGCTGCGAGCAACAACAGGAGCAACGGGTTGCGCAGTTGGCGAAGGAGAACACTCCACGGCCGAACGGTGTGCGTTCGCAGCGCGTTCGGTCCGAACCGGCGGAGTCGGTCCGCCGCGTCCTCGGACGACAAGCCCTCCGCGCTGGAGTCGAGCGCGCCGAGGGAATCAACCGTTGACATGCTCGCGACACGATCGAGGTCGACCAGCACCCGTCGAAGGCTACGGCCCGAGAAGCTCGGAACGACTGCTTACCGGCACCAAAGGACCAACCCGGACCGGAAGGGCTCCACCCGGGTCCTGACGCAGAGGACGGCTTCAGGCGCCACAGCGGACGACAAGGACCGGACTCTGCGCGAGTTGCAGGACAGCCATGGTGACGCTTCCGAGCGCAACGCGGACGAGACCGGATCGCGCGTGGCAACTCATCGCGATCAGCCCCGCGGGCAGCTCGCCCGCGAAGTCGGCCAACTCCCCGGCCGCGTAGGAACTGGTCAGGACGTGAGCGTGGACACGATCGGGTCCGCCGAAGCGCGCGGTCATGCCGTCGAGGATCGGCTCGGGGTGCTCGGCACTCTCGACGTCGCGCGGGTGCACGACCATCGCCGCGTCGAGCGGGAGCTGGAGTTGCTCGGCCCACTCCTGCGCCACCGGTGCGATCCGCTCCGACGCTTCGCTACCGTCGGCACATGCAAGGAGGTGCGATCCGGCGGTCAAGAAGTCGTCGCCGCAGTGCCGGCCGACCAGCACCACCGGCCGGTCGGATCGCCGCACGACTTCCTCGGCGGTGCTCCCGAGCATCGACCACCGCAGCCTTCCACGCCCGTGGCTCGTCATGCACACGACTCGGTCGTCCGACTCCCCGACGACCTCCAGGATGGCGTCGGCCGGAAGGAGATCGACGTGAACATGCGTCTCCACAGGGAGGTTCGGATAGCGCGCGGCAACCTCGGCCAGGTACGGACGCGGCTCGAGCGGACCTCGAAGGGATGCCGTCACGAGTGCGAGTCCACCGTCGACGCGAGCGGCGATAGCAGCCGCGACGGGCAAGGCTCGCTCCGCGAACGACGAACCGTCGAGGGGAACCACGTACGTGCGAGGAAACATGATGCTCAGCCGCGCGGGAACACCGCGTCACGGATCGCCTTGGTGGCGGCATCGAGCTCGTCGATGACCTCCCAGAGCCGATCGGTGGCTTCGGCCGGCAGCGCCTCGCCGAGAAGTCCGTGCAGACGAAGCGCCGCGCTCGAAACACGAGCGATCACAGTGCTGTGCAAAACCGACGCGACGCGCTCGCGGTCTTCGTCGAGAACGTTCAGGCGCTGGATCTCTTCCTGTCGTCGACGATCTTCGAGTACGACGGCCGCGTGGCCCGCGAACGCTCTGACACGCGCGATGTCGGCGACAGTGAACAGGTTCCTGTGACGCCTGTTCGCAACGGTGAGGCTCCCGAGCATCGCGCTGCCCGCAGGCATCGGAACGAACAGCGCGGGGCCGGCATCCCGGGGCCAGGCCGGCGGACGGAACATTCGCGCATCGGTCGACGCGTCCACCAGGAGCACGGGCTCGCGATCGCGAATCACGAGACCGGCCATCGATGCGTCGATCGGCACCACGCTGCCCTCCAGCGAGGAGATGCCGTCGCCGTCGACGTAACGAATCACGAGCTCGGAACCGTCGTCGTTGGGGATGGTGAGCATCGCGTAGTCGGCATCGACCAGCCGACGCGCGTCGCGTGTGATCGCCTGAAAGGTCTCATCGAGGCGATACCCCTCGAGAAGCGCGACCGATATCCGGTTCATCGCGTTGAGGAGTGCCTGTTCGTGTTCAACCACGACCGCTGCCTCCCGGCGAATCGAAGCGTCGCGAATCGTGGCGATGATGAGCTGCTCATCGGCGACCTTGATGGGTCCGAGGGCGATGTCGACCGGCAGTTCGGTGTGGTCGGCGCGAAGGAGCACGATGTCGAGGCGCGCCGACATCGGCCGCGCCGCCCCACCATTCGAGACATACCCAGAACGCAAGGCAACGTGCTCGGCGCGCAGCGCCGCGGGAACGAGCTTCTCGACGGGTTCGTCGACCAACTCTTGCGGCAGGTACCCGCTGAGCTCGCTGGCTTGCCCGTTGACCATCACGATCCGGCCGGACGCGGTCAGCACGATGACGCCGTCGGGGAGGACTTCGAGGAGCTCGGCGAAAGGCTGAGACGAGAAGTCGACGGTCATCTCATCGAATCCAGGGGGAGATGAAAGACGCTCCGAGAGCCGAATCGGCTCCGGCAGCGCACATCGGGTCGCACGCGACCGGGGTCGCAACCGACAAACGATCGCATTCCACGATGCACCCCTGTACGGCACCCCCGTACGGCACCAGTCGGGTTGACCGGTTGGCTCTGGCGGCGAGGATACAGCTGTCTGCTCGACGGGTCCCGCGCGCGGTGCCTCAGCCGAGGGCGGCCGCCAGGAAGTGCTCGAGCGCAACCGGGTCGACCGTGATGTCGAGATCCGGCCCGTCGTGGCGAACCCGTAGCGACGGACAAAACCAGCTCCGATGCCCCGAGAAGAAGTGAGGCGAACCGCGAACACCTCTGGCCCGACCGCGCTCCCAGTCGGCGCGCACCGCCGCCTCCGCGGCACGCACGCTCAGCGGCTCGACACCGAACGGCCGTCCGATCGCGCGCAGCTCTGCATCGTCGGTGAGGTCACGGCCCTCTTCGAACAGTGCCTCACGGACACGCACGCTCAGCTGCTCACCGGAACGGGCGTCGAGCCGGTAAGCGGCGGCGACGAGACCCAGCGCACCGATCGACGTGGTCGGGAACCGCGCCGCGTCGAAGCCTACGAAGAGCTGTGGAGCGATGCTCGCGCGGAGCGCGACGATCTCGGAGGCGACGAGATCCGGCGCGAGTTGCCGGCCATTGATCCACTCCAACGGCCATGCTCGCACGCGGATCGTCACATCCGATCCCCGAGCGTCGCGTGCCTCTATCAGGCGTCGCAATCCGAAATACGCGAACGGGCAAGTGACGTCGGCGAACATCTCGATGCGCGGCGCGCCGACCGCGTGGACGCTCTCGCGCAGATCGATCGCCAGGTCGTCGCCGCTCTCCTTCGTTCGATTCCGCATGATCGCAGCATCAGCCGGCAACGTCGCCGACGCCAGGGCCGGAGGTCCCGACCCCGCGGTGCTACATGTACTCGCCGGGACGGAACTGCCACTCGGATTCCGCACCGTGGAGCTCGCGACCGGTGATCTGCCACGGATCGATGAGTAGCCACGAGTCTCGATCGGGCAGCCAAGACTCCGGGTCGAAGGCTTCCCGCTGGTCCGGTCGTACCGGATTTGCGTGGAGCAGCTCACCCCGAACGAGCACCGACCAGCCTTGGTGACGGACCGAGTCGATCGAATCGATCTCGAATGCGACGCTCGGCAGCGCGTGGTCGACGACGTTGCCGGGGCGGGTCCGCAGCGCGAGATACGGGCCGGACGCGGGTTCGATGAGGCGATAGTTCACCGGGAGGATGACGGGGTCGGCCCCGACGACAACCGCGATCCTCCCGACCGCGGCTTCCCGTAACAGCTGCAGGCAAACATCCTGCGATAGCGGCTCGAGCCTCGCGTCCGTCATCTCAAGACCTCGGGTCCTGGTGGTGAGCCAGATAGTCGTCCAGCGCCGATTCCGTGTAGATGTGATACCCCGTCGATCCGGGACGCGAAAGTGGCCGCAGGATCGCCGTGATGTATCGGCCGTAGTCCTCGGCCGACACCGGCGAGTTCCAGGAGTACAGGCCCGCGTAGCCCGAGGTTGCCGGGTCCACCATCCACAGCTTGACGAGGTAGCCCTCCGCTCCCGCGAACAGCAATGTGTTGAGCACGCTGAGCCGCTCGAAGAGCCGGCGGCGCAGCCGAGCGCCGGGCGGTATTCCCCGGAGCTGGAACCAGACGGTGAGCATCGCGGCGGGTTCACTCGATTCTTGATCGCAGGTCGACTCGCGAAACACCTCGTATTCCCGGCCGTCGGGGAGGACGACGGTCATCCCCACATGCGCCCTTCGAAGATGCAGACGGTGATGCGCGAGGAGCCACCCCGTGCGCGCCGCGCACGCGGCGACTCGACGAACCGGCACGTGATCTCTTTGCTCCGGATCCGATGACACTGCCGGGTTCTGTTGCGTCATTGCGACCACCGGCCCTGCACCTCGATCAGGCCCGACGGCCGTCTTCATTCACGGGTGAGCACGACCTTCAGCGCGCCGCTCTCGGCGGCGTTCGCGAAGACGTCATACGCGTCGATGAACTGATCGAGCCCGAAGTGGTGCGTCGCGAACCGGGTCGCGTCCAACTGATGGCCGGCCAGCAGCCTCAGGAACGTCGGGGTCGAGAACGTGTCGACGAGCCCGGTCGTGATCGTGACGTCCTTGATCCACAGCTCGTCCAGCCGCAGCGTCGCGGGCTTGCCGTGCACACCGATGTTGGCGATGTGGCCGCCGGGACGCGCCAGGCTGACCGTGAGCTCGAACGCCTCCGGCGTGCCCACCGCTTCGATCGCGACATCCGCACCGAGTCCGTCCGTGAGCTCGCGCACGATGGTCAGCGGGTCTTCGCGTTCCGGATTGACGATGACGTCGGCACCGAAGCGCTTCGCGGCGTCCAACCGGTTCTCGGCGAGGTCGATCGCGATGACATGACTGGGGCTGTAGAGGCGCGCACCGACCATCGCCGAAAGACCGATCGGACCGGCGCCGACGATGGCGACGACGTCACCCGGGACGACGTGACCGTTCAGGACGCCGACCTCGTAGCTCGTCGGAAGGATGTCGGCAACCATGAGCGCGGCTTCGTCGCTCACACTCGCCGGCACCGGATACGTCGAGGTGTCGGCGAACGGCACGCGTACATACTCGGCCTGGGTGCCGTCGATCACGTGACCGAGGATCCAACCCCCGCCGCCGAGGCACTGGCCGTAGCGGCGTTCACGGCAGAAACGGCACGAGCCGCACGCCGTGATGCACGAGATCAGCACGTGATCGCCCGGCCGCACGTTCTTCACGCCCGCCCCGACCGACTCGACGGTGCCGACGGCCTCGTGGCCGAGGATCCGCCCATCGGTGACCGCGGGAACGTCGCCTTTCAGGATGTGCAGATCCGTACCGCAGATCGTGACGGTGTCGACCCGGACGATCGCGTCGGTGTCGTCGATGATCACGGGCTTGGCAACGTCCTCCCAGGCCTTGGATCCGGGACCGTGGTAAACGAGTGCTTTCATTCCTGGGCCTCCCTTAGGTGGTGGCGACCCGACGCGAGCTGTCCGCCGCGTCGAACACCACGTCGATACCGCGCGCGAAACGATCGAGCTCGCGCACCGCGGCGCGCATCCGGACCGCGATCATGTTCCGGGTCGCTCGATCGAGCGGACCCGTGTGCGACACGGTTATCAAGAGCGAACCTCGGCGGCGGCGAACGGTCGCGTGAACCCCCGCATCCGCCGATCGGCGCGCAAGATCGCCGTGCAACGCGAGCTCCGCCGCGCGCGAGTGTGCCTCCAGCGGCGCGCACGCGGCTCGTTCGCATGCCGCGACCAGATCAGCGTTCCCGTCGAGGATCTCGGTCGCGAACCCTTCGTACGGGTTGAGTACAGACGAGCCGGCGATCACGACGGGCACGTACTGGCGAAGCGCGCACACGACTCCGTCCTCGCGCGCTGAGGGCTGCGAGCGCACACCACTACGAACATCGAGCACGACATCGAGGGGCGAACCGTCGAACGGGCATCCGCGGCCGTCGACGAGCGCGTTGCACGGGAAGGCCGCGCCGTGGGGGTCTCGGCACTCCTGAACACGGTGACCCGCGTTCTCGAGCTCGGCACGCGCGGGCGCCGCGGCGCCGGCATCGCTCTCGACCACCAATACGTTCAATCGCTCGACCATCATGGGTTCCTTCCGCTCAAGCCTCGTGCACGATGCGCCGGCCGGTTACCGAACCGCCCTTGATGCAGATCCAATGTGCTTTGGTGCCTTCCGCCCACGGCGTCACCTCCAGCTTCCGGAGCGCCTCGAGTCGCGCGGAGTCGCGCTCCTCGTGTCCGGTGCCGACCACGAGCACGCTCCA
>DATJAA010000046.1:0-10569 GCA_035516815.1 Acidimicrobiia bacterium
ACGTCACGTCGTACCTGTACACGCACCTCGACGAGTTCCGGGTCGCCGGCATCACCTGCTCACCCGCGGCGACCGACCTGCGCATCACACTCGACGAACCCGACGACGCGCGGCTGCTCGACGCGATCGTCGCGGAGCTGGGTACGCGGGCGACTTCGTGGCGCAACGTCGTCGCGCTCCTTCGCTCGCGTCCTGATCTCGTCGCGATCAACGCGCACGTACGCCAGAAGGAACCGGCCGAAGGCTGAGCGGAGCCCCCGGACCGGACCGGCCGGCGGGGACCGGCGGGCGTTCAGCCGCGCTCGAACAGCCACCAGGTGGTGCGGTCCCAGCCGTCTTCCTCGGAGAGGAACCCCTGCCGGACGAGCGCCAACTCGAACGGGAACAGCTCCTCGAAGAGGCCGCCGTAGTCGCGACGGAAGAGCGCGCCCTCGTGACCGCGGTACGGAACCTCGACTGTGCCGTCGTCGTAGTACTCACCGCACAGCACCCAGCGCCGCGAAGTGCGAACCATCTCGCTCATCACCTTGGCGAGCGACTCTTCCGGCTGGTGGATGAGCACACCCATCGTGAACACGAGGTCGACCGAGCGATCGGCGATGGGGATCTCACGGGCCGGCGCGTACATCGCCCGTACGCCGGGCACGCGCTCGTCGAGCAGGCGCAACGCCTTCGCGTTCACATCTACGGCGGCGATCCGGCTCGCCGGGACGCGCTGCGCGATCCACTGCAGGTTCCCGCCGACGTTGGCCCCGATCTCGAGGACGCTCTCGGGTTGCAGCTCGTCGATCAACGGGAGCCAGAACGAGCCCCGCCGTTCGTACGCGGCGAGGTTGCGGTCCACGTACTCGTCGCCGAACTCGCCCGACCACAACTGTTCGAGGCGCTCGGCTTCGCTCCCATGCCTGGTCGAAGTCATGGTTCCTTATCGACCGATTCCGCCGGTGAAGCAGGCCATCTGATCGCCGCGACAGGCGGAGCCACCACCTTCTGTGACATCGGTCGCCGGTGGCGGTGTGGCATGCGGCACCCGGGCCACCGGAGCGCGCGAGGAAGCCCTGCCGCACGCCGAGGGATCCCCCGATGAGAAACCACCCGGTCATGCCAGTGCGCCCGATCCGGCGCCCGACGGGACGCGCCACCCGAGTGCTCGCCGGCGCCGCGTGCGCGCTGATGCTGAGCGCGGCGGCGGCAGGCGCCACCGCATCCACGGCGGGCGCGAGCGCGGTGGCCGCATCCAACGGTCTGCACCCGCTGGGTGCGTTGCCCCCGACCCATCGGGTCGCCGTGCACCTGCCGACGACGGCCCTCACCACACTCCCCGCGAGCGTCGACCTGCGTGCGTACGCGGTACCCGTCGGCAACCAGGGCGCGGTGGGATCGTGCGTCACCTGGGCGATCGATTACGGCATGCTCGGCTGGTACTCGAGGAAGACCGGTCGCGTCGGACAGCCCTTCGCGCCGATGTACACCTACTCACAGATCAACGGCGGCGTCGACGGCGGCAGTTACCCAACGGCTGCGCTCGCGCTCGCGCAGGCACAGGGCAGCGACACGCGCGCCGACTACGCCCAGGGCGACTACGACTGGTGGGACCAGCCGACCAACGCGGAGAAGGCGAACGCCGCGCACTACAAGATCTCCGCGTGGCACACGCTGTTCAGCGGGTCCGGCCAGGCGAGCTCGAAGACGGCACTGGAGACGGCCATCTCGACCAACCACCCGGTCGCGATCGAGATCCCCGTCCGGCCCGGGTTCGACAACATGGGCCACGCCTCGACGTCGGTGGACACCGATTACACCGGCGCAATCCGCGGTTACCACGAGATCCTCGCCGTCGGCTACGACTCGGTCGGCCTCATCGTGCAGAACTCGTGGGGCACGTCGTGGGGCGCGAACGGATTCGGAAAGCTCTCGTGGGCCGTCGTCACGCATGACGTCGCCGAGGCCGACGACATCGACGGCTTCGCGACCGACACCGCGCCGCCGGTCGTCACCTCGCTGAACGTGATTCCCACGGCATCCGGCAGCATCTCGACGACGGTCCCCTACACGGTCACGTGGACCGGTCTCGGCAACATCACGAGCTACACGCTCACCTACAGCGTGAACGGGGGCGCACCGGTACCGGTATCCCTCACCAACGTCAAGGCAACCTCGTACACCTTCAACGCACCACCCGGCTCGACGTACGCCTTCTCCGTGCGGGCAAAGGACGCCCTCTCACAGACAAGCCCCGTGGTGACGAGCGCGCCGTTCACTCCGACGCTCATCCAGGAGACCGGGGCCATCTCCTACTCCGGCGCGTGGAGTCACCCGTCGGTTACCGCGGCATCCGGTGGCGCCGTCGAGCTCACGATGAGCAACAACGCCAGCGCTACCGTCACGACGACCGCGCGCCAGATCACCTGGGTCGCGTCTCGCGGGACCAACCGCGGCTCAGCCCGGGTCTACGCCGACGGCGTCCTGAAGGCGACGGTGAGCTTGTACGCGACGACCACGCAGTCGAAGGTGATCGCGTACGTGTTCGACTTCGGCTCGGTCGGTACGCACACGATGCAGATCGTCGACGCGGGGACGGCCGGGCACGCCGGCGTCGACGTCGACGCATTCGTGGCCACGAGCTGACGGCCCTCGGGCAGAGGCCGTCACGTTGACCGGGCGCGCGGGCGCCCGGTCAACTCGCGTGAGAGTGCTGGCGCAACAGCGATTCGACCGCCGACGCGACACGACGAGCACCGCGTCCGTCGATCAAGGCTCGCGCCGATGCGGACAGCCGCACGCGCGCGTCGTGGTCGTGCGCGAGTCGCGCGGCCAGACCGGCCGCCGTGGCCCGGTCCGCGGCAAGCACAGCCCCGGCCGCCGCGGCACCCGCGAGCGGGGCCGATTGGTTGTCGGCGATGGAGAACGCGACCGTCGGGCGGCCGAGACAGCACGACTCGAGCATCGTGACACCGCTCGCCGTGACCACGAGGTCGGCCGCGACGAGCTGCGGACCGAGACTCTCGGGCGCGGAGATCATCTCGACGAGCGGATCGTCGCTTCCCCGGCCCCATGCTCCCACCACCAACCGCACGGTCGTGTCGGGAAGGGCGCGGGCGAGCTCGGAGGCCACTGCGGCGCCGACGCCCTGGACGTCGGTCGCGCCCGTCGCGACCAACACGGTCTCGACCGTCTCGCGCGGACGCGGCGCCGGCAGCGCGCGCAGCCGCGCGTCGACGAGCGCGTAGGACGCGCCCGCGAGCGCGCGGCGCGCACGCGCATGTGAGCGCGCGCTCGCCCCCGGCCGGGGATCCACGACCAGATCGACGGCGAGGTCACGGTCGATGTCGTCGATCGCGATGACGATCGACGCGCGCACTCGCATGGGGTCGTCGGCCCGCACCCGGTACGAGTCCACGAGCACGACGTCGGCCTCGACACGCCCGTCGCCGAGCGCCCGCAGGTCACACCCGAGCCCGGCGGCTGCCAGTTCGCGCTCCAGGCACTCGACCCGGCGGCGGTGTCCGAGCCCGGCTCCCGGCCCTTCGTCGAACGTCGCGACGATCACACCATGTCCCAAGTCACGACGTCGTCGTCGTCGATGTCGACGCGGGCGACGCGTCCGACCAAGAGATCGATGTACTTCGGCTTGATGCCGAAGCCGGGACGCTTGACGGTGAGCATCTCTGCTGTGATGACCGTACCCACGGGGATGGCCACGGCCGCGACGACGGAACGCCGCGCCTTCGTGTACATCTCGACCGCCTCTTCGCGCGTCGGCCCCCGCTTCACTCCGTCGCCGAACGCCGCCTCCGTGTCGCGGATGTGTGAAACCAGCTCGTGCAGCTCCTTCGGCTCCGCCGCGAACGGATGGTCGGGTCCGGGCAAGGATCGGTCGAGCGTGAAGTGCTTCTCGACGATGCAGGCACCCATCGCCACCGCGGCCACGGCGACGTGCGTACCGCGCGTGTGGTCGGAGAGCCCGACCGGCACGCCGAACGCCTGATGCATGGCCGGGATCGACCGGAGGTTCATCGCGTGCGCAGGCGCGGGGTACAGCGACGCGCACTGCAGGAGCGCGATTTCGCCGGCGCCCGCTTCGCGGGCCGCCGTCACGGCGTCATCGATCTCGCCCAGGCTCGCCATCCCCGTCGACATGATGAGCGCGCGTCCCCGCGCCGCTGCGTAACGGATGAACGGAAGATCGACGAGCTCGAACGACGCGATCTTGAACGCGCCGACGTCCAACGCGTCGAGCTCGTCGACGGCCTGGCGGTCGAACGGGGACGACATGAACTCGACGCCGCGGTCACGACAGTGCTCGGCGAGGACCGGCTGCCAGTCGCGCGGCAAGGAGATCTCCTCGAGCAGCTCGTGTGCGGGTTTGGCCGCGAGGTCGTCGTCGAGGTAGTCGAACCGCGGAGTCTTCGTGGAGTAGAGCGTCTTGCCGGAGTACGTCTGGAACTTGACCGCGTCCGCGCCGGCGTCGGCCGCGACGTCGATCAACCGGCGCGCGATGTCGAGGTCGCGGTTGTGGTTCGCGCCTGCCTCGGCGATGACGTAGCAGGGATGCCCGGATCCGATGGGCCGACCGCTCACGGTGATCGTGCTCACGTTCTCAATTCGGCCGGTCCGGGGCCGAATTGAGAACGTGATTCCTTATGGCCGTCAGTGCATCGACGAGGACGACATCGCCGCGGTGGTGGCCACGCTCCGCAGCGACTGGCTGACGTGCGGACCGGCGGTCGAACGCTTCGAGACCGCGCTCCGCGCGTACACGGGCGCAACCCACGCGGTCGCCTTCGCGAACGGAACCGCGGCATTGCACGGTGCCATGGCAGCCGCGGGAGTCGGGCCGGGAGACCGCGTCCTTACGTCGCCGCTCTCATTCGTCGCGAGCGCCAACTGCGCGCGGTTCGTCGGGGCCGGAGTCGGCTTCGTCGACGTCGACCCCAAGACGCTCAACCTGGACCCGGGCCGGGTCGGAGCGTGCGACGCGCTGGTCGCGGTCCACTACGCGGGGCTCCCGTGCGAGCTCCAATCGCTCAACATCCGGCCTCGCGTGATCATCGAGGACGCCGCCCATGCGTTGGGCGCGCACACGACCGACGGGCCGGTCGGCAACTGTGCCCGCTCCGACCTTTGCACCTTCTCGTTCCATCCCGTGAAGGCGGTGACCACGGGCGAAGGGGGCGCGGTGACGACCAATTCCGACGCGCTGGCCGCGGTGCTCCGCCGGTTCCGCTCGCACGGCACGGTCGCAAAGCCCGAGCAGGGAGGGTGGTACTACGAAGTCGAGACGCTCGCCTACAACTACCGGCTCACCGACGTGCAGGCGGCCCTCGGCGCGAGCCAGATGACCAAGCTCGACCGCTTCGTCGCCCTGCGCAACCGCCTGGCCGAGCGTTACGGAGTGTTGCTCGCCGAAACCGCCGTCGAGCTCCCGCCGGTGGCGCCGCCGGGAACACTGCACGCGTACCACCTGTACGCCGTGCGCGTGCCCAACCGGCGCGCCGTGTACGAGCGGATGCGCGCCGCCGGCATCGGCGTACAGGTGCATTACGTCCCCATCTATCGGCACCCACTCCACGCGAGTGCCGGCAGCCCGGTGGACTTTCCGGAGACCGAGCGCGCGTACGAGGGGCTCCTCTCCCTGCCGCTGCATCCGAGCCTCAGCGACGACGACCAGGATTACGTCGTCCGCTCCCTGCTCGACGCGTTGCGGTGTGACCCCGCGACGACCTAGCGACCGGACGATACGACCGCGACCGCTTCGAGGATGCCGGCGACATCCTGTTCGCCCCGCGCCTCCGCCTCGGTTGCCAGACCTTCGAGCACCGGTAGTGGGAGCAGCTCGACGACCGTGTCGGTCGTGAGGTCGTCGGCCGACTCGAGCGACAGCCCGTGCACCAGCACGGAGTAAGCCTCGCCGCGGGCCCCGCCCTGGAATAGGACGGACGCGATGCGCATCGATCGTGCCGGCGTCGTGGCGCCCGCGACGACGACCGTCTCGGCGAGCATCGCCGCAACCGCCCACACCTCCTGCAACACCGGAACGAGCTCTTCGTCGCTCAGCGCGGCGACCGCGTCTGCCAGCGCGGCGCGGGCCCGGCCGTCACCGAACGAGGCGTGCGCCAGCATCGCCGAGCGCGCCCGCTCCACGGTGTCGACCCGGCGATCGCCCGCCCGGTCGATCAACGGGCACAGCCGGCCCATGCCCGCGGCACGGATACGCGCGGACCACTCCATGGCCCGGAGGCTGTCGAGCTTGGCCGCGAACGACGGAACCAGAGCGAGCACGCGCGGATCACCGAGATTGCGGGCCCAGATCAGCTCCGCAATGCGATCGACGCCGCGCGGCGCCGAGGCGCGCAGGGCCGCGAGCACGCCGAGCACCCGATCGTCGGGCACGCGCTCGACGAAGCCGGCGGGATCGAAGTCGGTCTCGGCGCAGAGTCGCGCGAAAGCGTCCCATACGTCGGGCGCGAACGGATCCGCGTCGAACGCGGCGAGCACCTCGATGGTCGCGGCCTCGATCTCGCCGCCGAGATACATCACATGTGCGCGCGCTACGCGCGCGGCGGTCGCCGAAGACGGGAACCAGGGATCGGTCGGATCGGTCACCCGCTCGAGCAACGACCGGGCCGCGGCGACGTCGCCGAGCTGCAGGTGGGCGGCCGCTTCGAGGAGATCGCCGAGGTCGGGACGCGGCGAATTGTCGCGAACGATCTCCGCCCAGATGCCGACCTCCCATGGGCGGCCCCGCGCCAACAGAATGCCCGCGACGAACGCGGCCGCAGAAGCGCGGATCGCCGGATCATCGGCATCATCGGCCGCGACCTGGAACCAGTCGAGCGCCTCGTCCTCCCGCAGCCGCGCGAGAAAGCCGCGCGCCCGATCGAACGCCTCGTTGCCGGATGGTGTGATCTCGTCAGTCGCAGGCACGTCTTTCCGATCGGCGCAACCGCGACGAATTGAATGGAATTGCGCGACCGGCGCGAGCTGCGCGCACGGCCCGCCGACTTCGGGCGACGGCTCAAGTCGAGTGCGCGGCCGCCGATCTCGTACTCGTCAACGGGTGGAGCAGGGACGCCTCACCATCTGTGCCAGGAAGGTCGCACGGCAGAAGGTCAGCTCGTGCTCGACCTCACGATGCAAGCGATCCAAGCCTCGCTCGACGGTCTCGCCGCGCGCCAGCGCATCGAGGCGACGAACCTCGCGAACTCCGAGACGCCCGGCTATACCGCCCAGACGGTCAACTTCGAGGACAGCCTCAGCGCGGCGATCGCGAACGGCGACCCGACGCAGACGCAGATCACGACGGGCGTGACCACCGATCCGCCGAACATCAACGGAAACAACGTCTCCGTCGACACGGAGACGATCCAGATGATCGACACCGGGTTGAAGTATCAGCTCGCCACGCAGGAAATGAACAACAAGTTCCGGATCCTGCACGACTCGACGAGGCAGGACCTCTGATGAGCTCCATGTTCCCCACGTTCGACATCGCGTCGTCGGCTCTCACCACGCATCAGATCTGGATGAACGCGCTCGCCGACAACATCGCGAACATCAACACCGTCGAGCCGATGAGCAAGCCCGCCTATCAGGAAAAGTTCATCGTCGCGCAGGAGATCCCGAGCGAGCCGGGCGAGCCGGTCGGCGTCGGCGGTGGCGTGGCGCCCGTAGCGGTGCAGTACGGCGATGCGACCGGAATGATCACGTACGACCCGACGAATCCGCTCGCCGACAAGCAGGGCCTCGTTCGCCGGCCGTCGGAAAACCTCGGCGATCAAATGACGAACCTGATCATCGCGCAGCGCGGCTATCAGCTGAACCTCGCGGTCGTGGACCGCGCGCGGTCGTCGTACCAGCAAGCCCTCGACATCAACGGACGGTAGAGATGACTGTGACGCCGATCGGAGGCGTGCTCAACGCGGCCGGACTGGGCTCGATCGTTCCGGTCACGCCCGAGACCACCGCAGCCGCGGAGACGGACAGCTCCACCGCGGGCGTCGGCAACGCCTTCACGCAAGCCCTCGACTCGCTGCAGGGAACCCAGAGCGCCGCCGACTCGCTCGCGCAGACCGCGGCGACCGGAAACCTCACCGACATCCACAACTACACGATCGCCGCGACCGAAGCGTCAGTCACCACCGAGTTGACCGTCGCAGTGCGCGACCGAGCAGTTGAGGCGTTCAACGACATCATGAGGATGCAGGTCTGATGTCTGTCGTCGACCTCGATCGACTGAAGGAACAGAGTCGCCGCTTCGTCGACGGTTTCACACCGGGCCAGAAGGCGATGACGATTCTCGGGGTCGTCGCGGTCGTTCTCGCCGGGACGATGTTCATGAAGTGGGCGTCGAAGCCCGACATGGCGCCGCTCTACACCGGTCTGAGCTCGCAGGACGCGGGATCGGTGACTGCCGCTCTCGACGCGCAGCACATCAGCTACAAGATCACCGGCGGCGGCGGAACGATCCTCGTTCCCCGCCAGGATGTCGACAAGACGCGCATCGACCTGAGTGCGAAGAATATCCCGTCGGGCGGCGACTCGTTCGTGCTGCTCGACAAGGCGGGCATTACTACCGACGAGTTCACGCGCAACATCGACTATCAGCGCGCGCTGCAGGACGAGCTGTCGAAGGCGATTGAATCGATCGACTCCGTCGCGGCCGCGACCGTGACCCTCACGATCCCGAACCAGACAGTGTTCGTCGGCGCGTCCGAGGACAAGCCCACCGCGGCCGTCCTCGTGAAGACGACTGGCGGATCGCTGTCGTCCGACGCGGTCATGGCCATCGTGCATCTCGTCGCGTCGAGCATCCCGAACATGGATCCCGACGATGTCACCGTCGCCGACTCGAGCGGCGCGGTCTTGCACGCGCCCGGTGTCGACACGAGCGACCTCGGGTCGTCGTCGGCGCTCGCGCAGTCGCAGAGCTACGACGCGACGCTCGAAAAGAAGATCGAGGACATGGTCAGCCAGACGCTCGGGCCCGGTCACGCCGCCGTCACCGTCGCGGCCGATCTCGACCCGAGCAAGAGCACGTCGGTGATCACGAACTACGGCGAGGTCGCCAAGGGCAAGAGTGTGCCGATCTCGCAGAACAACTCGACCGAGACCTTCGGCGGCTCCGGATCGGCAGCCAACCCCAACGGTCAGCTCGGCCTGAACGGGACTCCCAACGCGGCTACAGGCGCCACCACGCCGACCACCGAGTACAACAAGACCACCACGCAGCAGCAGAACGCGGTGAACTCGACGGTGACGAACGCGGACACGCCGCCGGGAACCCTGAAGCGGCTGTCGGTGTCGGTCCTGCTCGACAGCGCAGTCGTGAAGCCGACCGATATCGCGTCGATCTGGCAGCCGAGCATCCTCGCGGCCGCCGGCATCGACCCGAAGCGCGACGGCGCCAATGCGCTGAAGGTGACGACCGTCGCCTTCGACAAGTCGGCGCAGAAGGCCGACCAGGCCCAGCTGGCCGCCGCCAGTGCCGGGAATCCCCTCTTCGACCTGATCAAGCACCTCCTCACCTTGCTGATGATCGTGGCTGTGCTCTTCTTCGCCTGGCGAGCGATCAAGCGGGCCGAGAACAACCGCGTCCCGCTCCGGGTGCCGCTCGACCTCGTCGAGCTCGAGGCGCCGGCGACCGCGGCGTTGGAGCCCGCGCTGGCCGCGGCCCGGGTCGGGCCCGCACCCGCACGGCCGTCACTCGATCCACCCGCATCCACGATCGAGACCGAGATCACGGATCTCATCGAGCGTCAGCCGGACGAAGTCGCGCAGACCTTGCGCTCGTGGCTCGCCGACCGGAGGACGTAGCGCGTGGCGCAGAAGTTCACGGGCACCCAGAAGGCGGCGATCCTGCTCATGCAAGCGGGCAAGGAGCGCGCGGCCACGGTCCTGCGGGCGCTGCGCGAGCAGGAAGTAGCCGAGATCATGGCGGAGGTCGCGCGGCTGCACCACCTCGAAGTCAGTGAGATCGAGGAGGTGCTCAACGAGTTCTCCGAGATCCACACCGCGCGCGCCCACGTCGCGCAAGGCGGCTACTCGACCGCGAGGGAGCTCTTGGAGGCCAGCTTCGGCGGCAGCAAGGCCGATGAGATCCTCGACAACCTCGGCGTAACGATGGTCGCGGCGCCCTTCGAGTTCCTGCGGCGCGCCGACACCCGTCAGGTGCTCACCTACTTGCAGGACGAGCATCCGCAGACGATCGCGCTCGTGCTCGCACACATGCACCCCGACGCGGGTGCGATGGTGCTGAGCTCGCTGCCCGAGGAGTTGCAACGCGACGTCGCGTTGCGCATCGCGAAGATGGACCGCACGTCCCCCGAGGTGATCGAGCAGGTCGAAGCGATCCTGGAACGCAAGCTCTCGACGGTGATCCAACAGTCCGATTTCGCGCAGGCAGGTGGGCTGCAGACACTCGTCGACATCCTCAACTCCTCCGACCGCGGTACCGAGCGGCTGATCCTCGAAGGGCTCGAGCAAGAAGACGGCGAGCTGGCCGACGAGGTTCGCAACCGCATGTTCGTGTTCGAGGACATCCAGGGCCTCGACGACCGTTCCATCCAG
>DATJAA010000047.1:0-3424 GCA_035516815.1 Acidimicrobiia bacterium
GGTCTCGCACTGCGCGGTCGAAGGCCGGGGCTGACGCCGCCACGAACTCGAGCCCGGCAAGTGTCTCGGCGTACGCGAGCATGTCGTCGAGGTGCTTCGGGCGGGCGAGCTCCCCTTCAATCTCCTTCCAGCGCGGCACCACGGGTCGGGTAACACGGTTCTGCCGTATCGCGTCGTTCCCGCGAGGACGGGGAGACTTGACGTCGGCGCCCCGCCGCATCTTGGGGTCGAGCACCCCTGAACCACGACCATGCGTGGCCGCACCCGATCGCGCGCGGCACGCCCGCCAAGGAAAAGGCGTGGCGCACGGGAAATACCGAAATCCATCGGGAGCACAGGGTTGCAGCGGCCGTGTGCGGGCGCGACGCGTTCGTGTGCAAGGCAGGTGCATGTCGTCGCTCATCGACTCCCCGGAGGCCAACACGTTGGATGCATTTCGCCTGGGCGTAGACATCGGTGGCACGTTCACCGACTTCGTGCTTCTCAATGAGTCGACCGGCGCCGTGAACATTCTCAAGATCCCCACCACGCCGCGTGCGCCCGCGAGGGCGGTGACACAGGGCGTCGAGACGTTCGCGGCCGGGTTGCGGATCGATCCGGCGGCGATACGGTATTTCGTGCACGGAACGACGCTCGCGGTCAACACGCTCATCGAACGCTCCGGCAGCTCGGTCGGCCTGTTCGTGACGGCCGGACTCGAGGACATCCTGGAGATCCGCCGGTTGCGCCTGCCCGAGCCGCAGAATTTCTTCACGGATCCGCCGACGCCCCTGGTGCCGCGCTCGGCGGTGCGCGGCATCGACGAGCGCGTGGCGCCGAGCGGCGAGGTCGAGCAGCCCGTCGATCTCGACGAGGTCGAGGCGGGTGCGGCCTCGCTCGTCGCGTCCGGCTGCAACGCGCTCGCGATCTGCTTTCTCCATGCCTACGCGAACGATCGGCATGAGACGGAGGCCAAGGCTCGCATCGCCGCGCGATTCCCTGGTCTGTATGTGTGTGCGTCGAGCGAAGTGTGGCCGCAGCGACGCGAGTACGAACGTGCCTTGCTCACCGTGATCAACGCACACGTCGGCGAGCGCATGCGCGAGTACTTCCGTGCGTTGGAACGTGACCTGCGCGATCTCGGGGTGCGCGCGCCGATCCTGTCGACGAAATCCAATGGCGGGGTCATGACCGCACGCACGGCTGGCGAACGGTCCGTCGAGACGTTGTTTTCCGGTCCAGCGTCCGGCGTGATCGGCGCGCACTGGATCGCGACGCACGCGGGGTTTCCGCGTGTCATCACGTTCGACATGGGCGGCACGAGCGCGGACGTGTCGATCGTCACCGATCGGCCCTCGTACTCGACCGAGGCGCAGGCGGGGGATTTTCCGATCTTGATGCCGTCGATCGATGTCAAGTCCGTGGGTGCGGGCGGCGGGTCGATCGCCTGGATCGACCGCAGCGGGGTGTTGAAAGTTGGGCCCCAGAGCGCGGGCTCCGAACCAGGTCCGGCCTGCTACGCGCGGGGCGGCACCGAACCGACGATCACCGATGCCTATCTCGCCTTGGGATGGTTGAATGTCGACCGGTTCGCGGGCGGCGGTGTCGCGCTCGACCGCGCCGCGGCGACAAACGCCCTGGCGCGCCTCGGGGATCGCCTGGGGATCGGGATCGAAGAGGTCGCGTGGGCGATCGTGGAGGTGGCCACCGCGAACATGTACGCGCAGTTCACCCCGTTTCTGACCAGTCGCGGCGTGGACGCCGAGGAGTATGCCGTCGTCGCCTACGGGGGCGCGGGCCCGACGCATGTCTGCCTGCTCGCGCAGGAGCTCGGCCTGCGTCGTATTCTGATTCCGCAGGTCCCCGGAGCGCTCTGCGCGATGGGGTGCCTCGTTGCGGATCTCCGAGCGGACTTTGTGCGCGTGTTTGGCGCGCGCTGTCAGGCGCTCGAGCCGGACGTCCTGGAACGTCAGTTCCACGAGCTCGAGGGAGAGGCGCAGGCGTGGTTGGACCGAGAAGCGCTGCCCGTCACGGCGTGCCGCTTCGAGCGTTCCGCGGATATGCGCTACGTCGGCCAGTCGTTCGAACTGACCGCGCCGTTGCCCAACCGCATCGCGAGTTCACTGGCGCCCGTGCTCGACGCGTTCTACGGTGTCTACAAGGACGTCTACGGATACGTCGACTATGAGGCACCTGTCGAGATCGTCGATCTCCGCGTCCAGGTCGTCGGCATCACCCCGAAGCCGCAGACGACCGTGCGCCGAGGCGGCGGGATGCCCGGTGAGCGCCGGCTCCCAGCCGCGACGCGCACCATCTACTGGGCCGGTTGCCAGGTGGAAGCGAGCGTGTACGAGCGCTCGGCCCTGCAGTCCGGGAATCGGCTGGCGGGACCCGTGGTGATCGAGCAGGACGACACCACGACGGTGATCCCCGCCGGGTTTACGGTGCGCGTCGACGCTCATCTGAACGTGATCGCGGAGGTATGCTAATGACCACCCACGTGCGCGCGACGAATCCCGTGCTGCTCGAAGTGCTCCGGAACCGATTTCAGGCGATCGTGGAGGAGATGGCCTCCCTCGTTCTCCGCGCCGGCCACACCGTGTTCGTGAAGGAGACCGCCGATTTCGGGGCGGCGCTGGTCTCGTTGGACGGCGAAGTCGTAGCGGCGCCGATCAACACCGGTATCGCGTTGATGGTCGGCGTCCCGTGCGACGTCGCGATCCAGCGTTCCAACGAGCTCGGCGTGGAAGACGGCGACGTGTTCGTGTCCAACGATGTGTGGAACACCGGGGGCATGGCGACCCATCTTCCCGACATCTACGTGTGGAGACCGATCTTTCATGACGGGCAGGTCGTCTGCTATGCGTGGGCGTTCGTGCACTCCTCGGACGTCGGCGGGATCGTCCCGGGCAGCATTGCGCCGTCGAGCCACGAGATTTACCAAGAAGGGCTGCGCATCCCCGTTTCCAAGCTGTTTCGTCGGGGGATGCTGAACCGGGAGTTGCTCGGCATGATCATGGCGAACTGTCGCATCCCCGACCAGAACTGGGGCGACATCAAGGCCATGGTCTCGGGGCTCGCGCGCGCGGAGCAGCGCATCGGGACGCTGATCGCCCGCTATGGCATCGACGCCGTCCGGCGCGGCATCGACGACGTGCTGGACTACGCGGAAGAACAGGCGCGGGAAGAGATCGAGAAGATTCCCGACGGCACCTACGTGTTCTGGGACTATCTGGAAGGTGACTCCGGGGGTGGCCGGGCGATTCGGCTCAAGGTGCGGATGACGGTCGACGGCAGCAACATGACGCTCGATTTCTCCGACACCGACCCGCAGACTCGGCAATCGTACAATCTGCCGTCGCATTCGCGGCGCGGACACTGGCAGTTTGTGTTTTCGTTGATCGGCTATCTGCGGTCGGTCCGCAAGGGCATCACGTACAACTCG
>DATJAA010000048.1:0-6941 GCA_035516815.1 Acidimicrobiia bacterium
ACGCCCTCGTCGACACGAACACGAGCAGCAGCACCGCGCCGAGCACGATGCCGAGCGCGTAGTTGCGGACCAGGCCCGTCTGCACTCTGCGCAGGCCGCCGCCGATGCCACGGAAGGTGCGGCCGAGACCGTTGACCGCGCCGTCGATCACGTCACGGTCGATGCCCTCGCTGAGGAATCGGGCGGCGGTGGTGATCGGACCGCTCACGAACCGCGCCACCCCGACGTCGAGGTAGTAGGCGTTCGCCAGCACGTTGGCGAACGGACCGAGCCGCTCGACGGCGGGATCGTCACCCCGGGCATCGAGGCCGTTGCGGTACACGGCCCGGCCGACGACGATGCCGACGACCGCGATCACGAGCGCAACGGTCGAGAGCGCCAAGCCGGCACCGAACGACGTCGCAGGGATCGCGGGCGCGCCCCGCAGGACCGGCGCGAGCCAGCGGTCGAGGAGGTTGAGCTTGCTGTTGTCGAACGGCAGGTCGATCACGCCACCAACGGTCGACAGCACCGCGAGGGCCACCAGCGGGATCGTCATGATCCACGGCGACTCGTGCGGCTCGTGCGCCGCGTGCGCGGCCTCCGACTCGACGGCCGGCTGGTCGTGCCAGCGTTCGTTGCCGTAGAAGACGAGCCAGACCTGGCGGGTCATGTAGAACGCGGTGGCGAGCGCGGCGACGAGCCCGACCGCCCACAGCGCGTAGTCGTGGTGGAAGTACGCCTTGGCGAGGATCTCGTCCTTCGACCAGAAGCCCGCGAACGGGAACACGCCCGCGATGGCGAGCCAGGCGACGATGAACGTACCCGCCGTGATCGGCATGTACTTGCGCAGGGCGCCCATCCGCCGCATGTCCTGCTCGTCGCCCATCCCGTGGATCACGGATCCCGCGCCGAGGAACAGCAGCGCCTTGAAGAAGGCGTGCATGATCATGTGGAAGATCGCGGCGCCGTACGCGCCCACGCCCACCGCGAGGAACATGTAGCCGAGCTGGCTGATCGTCGAGTAGGCGAGCACGCGTTTGATGTCGTTCTGCACCAGCGCGACGGTGGCCGCGTACAGCGCGGTGATCGCGCCGATCCAGGCGACGACCGTTCCGGCGTGGGTCGAGAGGTCGAAGAACACGTGCGCGCGGACACAGAGGAAGACGCCGGCTGTCACCATCGTGGCCGCGTGGATCAGCGCCGAGACGGGAGTGGGGCCTTCCATCGCGTCGGGCAACCAGATGTGGAGCGGCAACTGCGCGCTCTTCCCGACTGCGCCCACGAAGAGCAACAAGGCGATCGCCGTGACGGTCGACTGGGGCAGCGCGGAGATCGCGGCGGGAACATGCGCGGTGGTGCCGAGCGCGGAGTAGTCGAGCGTTCCCAGCTTCTCGAAGATCAGGAACATCGCGAGCATGAAGCCGAAGTCGCCGACGCGATTCGTGATGAACGCCTTCTTGCCTGCGACCGCGGCCGAGTTGCGCTCGAACCAGAACGAGATGAGGAGGTACGAGCACAGGCCGACGCCCTCCCAACCCATGAACGTGAGCAAGAAGCTCGAACCGAGGACGAGAACGAGCATCGACGCCGCGAAGAGGTTCAGGTACGCAAAGAAGCGCGGGAACCGCTGGTCTCCGTGCATGTAACCGATCGCGTAGAGATGGATCAGGGATCCGACCCCGGTGACGAACAACGTCATCGTCGACGACAGGGGATCTACGAGGAACCGGAAGTCGACCTTGAAGGAACCGGCCTGGATCCAGGTGAAGCCCTGCGAGACGTTCGCCCTCACATGCGGGCTGAGCGATCGCAACGCGAAGAAGGCGACGACCGACGAGACGAAGGACAACGAGATCATCGCCGTCGCGAGCCAGCCGGCCTTGGGCTCACCGATGCGGTTGCCGACCAGCAGCAACACGACCGCGCCGAACGCGGGGAAGGCGGGAATCAACCACGCGAGATCGAGAAGGTTCCGGGCGCTCATCGTCGTCAGCCCTTCAACAAGTCGACGTCGTCGGCATTGACGGACTGGCGGCGGCGGAATATGGCGATGATGATCGCGAGCCCGACGGCGACTTCGGCCGCGGCGACGACGAGCGTGAAGAAGACGATGACCTGCCCGCTGATGTCGTTCAGGGCGTTCGCGAAAGACACGAACGTGAGATTCGCGGCGTTGAGCATCAGCTCGATACACATGAACATCACCAGGGTGTTCTTGCGGATCAGCAGACCGACGGCACCGATCGTGAACAGTGCCGCGGCGAGCACGAGGTAGTAGGTCGCCGTGATGTGATCCGGGTAGCTGAGCGCGCTCACGTGGAGGTCCTCTCACGCTCCGGCGACCCGGCCTCCGGCAACCCGACCTCCGGCCGGTGGCCGCTCCGGCGGGCGAGCACAACGCTGCCGACCACCGCGATCACGAGTAGCACGGCCGTGATCTCGAACGCCCAGACGAAGTCGGTGAACAGGCTCGTCGCGAGCGTCTTCACGTTGCCGGAATCGGTGGCACCGAGGGCGCCGCGGGTGGAGTGCGCGCCGGTGACCCACCGGTTGCCGTGCACGAGCACGATGATGCCTACGAACGCGAGCACGCCGAGAACGATCGCGGCGACGCGCTGCAGTGGGTGTGCGTCGTCGAGCGGCTCGAACTTGTCGACGCCGAGCAGCGTGATCACGAACAAGAACAACACGACGATGGCACTCGCGTAGACCACGATCTGGATCGCGGCGACGAGCGCCGCATGCTGCTGCAGGTAGAGCACCGCCACGCTGACCAGCGTGACGAGGAGGAACAGCGCGGAGTGCACGGGGTTTCGGCCGACGACGACACCGAGCGCGCCGACCAGTACGAGCGCCGCGCTCGCGAAGAAGATGACGGCGTCCATCAGGCGTTGTCGTCCTCTATCGAGGCCCGCTGGCCGTGCTCGGGCGGCCGAACACCGAAACCCAGCTCTCCCGACCAGTTGACGCGCCCCTCGTACGCGCTCGAGCCCGACGGCGACGTCGATCGCATCCACGCGCTGGTGTGATCGTCTTCGCCGCCCAGCCAGAGCTCCCACGGCAGGCGCCGGGCGCGGCCGTCGTCGTCGACGAGGAGCTGCTCCTTTGTGTAAATGGCGTCGCTTCGGTTCGTGAACGAGAACTCGAACAGCTTTGTCTCCGTGATCGCCTCGGTCGGGCAGGCCTCGACGCACAGATCGCAGTGGATGCAGCGCAGGTAATTGATCTCGTACACGAAGCCGTAGCGCTCGCCGGGCGAGACCGGATCATCGATCGGGTTGTCGGCGCCACGCACGTAGATGCAGCGCGCCGGGCACACGCCCGCGCACAGCTCGCATCCGATGCACTTCTCCATCCCGTCCTCGTAGCGGTTGAGGACGTGCCGGCCGTGCATGCGCTCGGGCTTGTCGTGTTTGACCTTGGGGTACTCGGTGGTGAGGCGCGGCTTGCCCATCTGTCGCAACGTCACGAGGAATCCGGAGAACCGTCCCATCAGCGGAACTCCTCGATCTGCTCCTCGGCCTTCGGCATGGCGGCGAAAAGCACCCCGTACGCCGCAACCGCGGCGAGCACCGCGATGCCCGCAGCTGCGAGCCGGTTCCAGTTCTCGACCGTCGCGACCTGCACCGTCGTGGTGACGAGCACCCAGAGGATGGCGAGCTCGATGAGCCACTTCCAACCGAGCGACATGAGCCGGTCGTAACGCATCCGCGGGAGTGACGCGCGGACCCATACCGTCGCGAAGAGCAGCGCGAGCACCTTCAGGAGGAACCAGAAGGTCGGCATGAACCAGACGTTCACGACATTGGTGGGCGAGAGAAATCCGAGGCTTGGCCCGGACGGCCCACCGAGGAAGAGCGTCACCGCGATCGCGGACATTGTGATGACGTTCATGAACTCGGCGAGGAAGAAGATCGCGAACCGGATCCCCGTGTACTCGGTGTTGAACCCGCCGACGAGCTCCTGCTCCGCCTCTACGAGGTCGAAGGGCGGGTGGTTGGTCTCCGCGGTCGCGGCGATGAGAAAGATTCCGAAGGAGACGAAGGTGCGCAGCCAGAACCACTGCGTCAAGAACGACCACGCGTTGGTCCAGTGCTGCTGCACGAAGATGTCGTGCGTCGAAAGGGTCCCCGCTTGGATGAGGACGCCGAGCACCGCGAGCCCGAACGCGGCTTCGTAGGAGAGCAGCTGCGCGGACGCACGCACCGATCCGAGCAACGGGTACTTGGAGCCGGACGACCAGCCCGCGAGCATGACGCCGTACACACCGAGCCCGGACATCGCGAGGATGAACAGCGCGCCGATCGGCAGATCGGCGACCTGGAGATACGTCACATGGCCGAGGATCGAGACGGTGCCGCCGATCGGTACGACACAGAACATCAAGAACGCGGGCAGGATCGACAAGTACGGCGCGAGCCGGAACACCGTGCGGTCGGCGGAATCGGGTATCGACTGCTCCTTGAAGAACAGCTTGATGCCGTCGGCCAGGGTCTGCAGCACGCCGTAGGGCCCGGCTCGGTTGGGGCCGATCCGGTTCTGCATGTCGGCGATGACCTTGCGCATCGCCCAGATGTAGAGCATCACCGAGACGAGCAGGATCACGAACGCGACGACGACCTTGATGAGGACGACCGCGAAGACCGACCACGTGACGTCTCCGCGCAGCAGCGGATCGAGCGCGAGCAGCGCGTTCAACGCAGACTCTCCACGCGCAGGTCGACGACCGGCTGGGCGACGTCGATGAGCAGGGCCGCGCCCAGCCCGTCCGCGGAGAAGGCCATCGATGCGACACCGGCCGGAACCCCGGCGTCGGCGTGCACGGAGACGACCTGGGAGCCGCGAGTCGAGGTGACCTTGACCTGTCCGCCGGAGTCGACGCCGATGCGCGCGAGATCGCTCGGGTGCACCCGCAGTGCCGGCTCGGGAACCAGACGCTGTAGGAGTGGCGTCTCCGAGACCAGGCGACCATCGTCGTACAACGTGCGGCTCACCACGAGGCGCAGAGCGTACGCGTCGCGCGCGGGCGCTTCGGGATGCAGCCCGCGGCCGTCCCATTCGTAGAGCGCGGGCGCGTCGTCGGTGCTCGGGACGTCGAGCGCGTCGCCCGGCTCCGCCGGCGCCTCACCCTCGACCTTGATCGGATCCCACGAGGTTCCCGAGCCGTCGTCGGCCATGAGCGACAGGTCGCGCTGGGTGCGCAACACGATCTCGTCCAGGTGTGCGGCGATCGGCACGACGACTCCGTCGCGCGCGCTGCGGACCAGCTCCGACGTCACGCCCGCGAACGAGGGCGCGACGCGGGCGATCTCGTCGGTGACGTCGTCGACCGTGGCGAGGTCGAGGTCGTGCCCCAGGCGCAACGCCAGCTCCACGGCAATCCGCCAGTCGTCCATGGCGGTGCCCTCGGGTGCGACCTTGCGGCCGACGCGCTGCACCCGTCCTTCGAGGTTGGTGAGCGTGCCCGCCTTCTCGCCCCAGAGCGTGGCCGGAAGGAAGACGTCGGCGTGCTGCGTCGACTCGGACTCGAAACCGTCGACCACGATGGTGGTGTCGACCGCGTCGAGCGCCCGCCGGACGAGCACCGCGTCGGGGAAATCGCTCATCGGATCGGCCCCGAGCAACACGAGCACGCGGATCTTTCCTTCCGCCGCGGCGCGCAGGATGCCTTCGGCGTCGAGCCCGCGCTCGGACGGGACGCCCGGCCACCGCGCCGCGAACCACTCGCGGGCGCCGTCGAGCGTCGTCCGCCCGGGCAGGAACCCGGGCGTGAGCCCCGCTTCGAGCGCGCCGTGGACGTTCCCTCGCCGCAGCGCGGAGAGGAACCGCATGTCGTGGTTCCGCGCCAGCTCGGCGGCCGCGCCCACGACCGAACCCGCGCCGATCGCGAGGTTGCCGCGGCCGGTCACCATCACGACCGGACCCGGGCGTCCATCCGACACCCGCTTGATCTCGTCGTGGGCCTTTGCCGCGATCGGTTCGCCCGGCACCGTGCGCGCGACGACCGCGGCGTGTGCGGAGAGCTCGTGCGCGATCGGGGCGAGGTCGACGAGCGGCACGCCCAGCTCGAGCAGCGCCCGGCGCAGCCGCAGGAACAGCACAGGGACCTGGTCGCGGATGTCGTGGTCGAGCAGGACGATTGCGCTCGCGTGATCGAGGTCGGAGATCTCGGCGCGGGGCATGCCCAGCACGAACTCGGCGGGCAGGCCGTCGCCCAACTGCGCGTCGACGTGATCGGTACCGATGACGCCCTTTGCGAGGGCAGCCCACGCGTACGCGTCCTCGTTCGTCCCGCGCGCGCCGCCCAACACCGCGATGGATCCCGCGCCGTGCAGGTTCTTCGCCTTCTCGATCGCGTCGGCGGCACGATCGAGCGCGTCGGGCCAGGAGACCTCGCGCCACGCGCCCGCGTCGCGCACCTGCGGTTCGAGGACCCGCCGATCGGAGTGCACCCACTCCAGCCCGTACCGACCCTTGTCGCAGAGCCAGCCGTGGTTGACCGGCTCGGAGTCGACGCCGAGCAGGCGAACCAGCCGGTTCGAGGAGGACTGCACGGCTCCCCGGCAATGCACCGAGCACGTCGAGCACGAAGTCTCGACTGTGGCGAGGTCCCAGGGCCGGGCGCGGAAGCGGTACTGGCTCGCCGTGAGCGCGCCGACCGGGCAGATCTGGACCGTGTTGCCCGAGAAGTACGAGTCGAACGGCTGCTCTTCGAAATTGAGGACCTGCATGCGGTCGCCGCGATCGACGAAGTCGATCAGCGCGTCGCCGGCGATCTCGTCGGCGAACCGGATGCAGCGGGCACACTGGATGCAGCGCTCCCGGTCGAGCAGGATCAGCTCACTCAGCGGGATCGGCTTGGCGAAGTGGCGCTTCTCCTCGACGAAGCGTGACTCGCCCGGGCCGAACGCGAGCGTCTGGTCCTGCAACGGGCACTCACCACCGCGGTCGCAGACCGG
>DATJAA010000049.1:0-6708 GCA_035516815.1 Acidimicrobiia bacterium
CCTCCGCATCGGCTTCGTTCGCCGCGAGGATGTCCTCGTTCGCAACCTTGTCGGCGGTTCGCCGGCGCATCGCGTCGAGGCACGATTGGGCGAAATCGAGGCGCGCGCGTTCGAACGAGACGTCCGGGTGCGGCATTCGACCAACGATAACCAGCACCCGGCCGGGCGCCGGTCGGATTTCGACCATCTTGCACAGGTCGTGCACCATCCGTACATTGCGCCCTCGTGAACGGGCCCGAGCCGCTCGAGACGCCTGAGCTCGAAGCGGGCGCGCCCGGCGACCCCGCCCGTGTCGACGGCCGGGCGGCCCGGTCCGCGAAGACCCGCGACGCGATCGCGGACGCGCTGCTCGACCTCCTGGGCGACGGGCGGCTCCGGCCGACCGCAAAGGAGATCGCCGAGCGGGCGGGCGTCTCCGTTCGGTCGGTGTACGTGCACTTCGACGACCTCGAGGACCTCTTCTGCGTGGCCGCGACACGGCACTTCGGCCGGATCGCACCCATGCTCACGCCGATTCCCGCCGGCGGGACGGTCGACCAACGCGCGCACGCGCTGGTTAGCCAGCGGATACGCCTCTACTCGCAGACCGGTGCCGTCGGCCGGGCGACCCGGCTGCACGCAGAGTCGTCGCGCACGCTCGCCCGGATCCTGCGCGACGCGCACAGCCGCTCATGTGCGGATCTCGAGCGCATCTTCGCGCAGGAGCTCGAGCCGCTCACCGAATCAGATCGACTACGCGTCGTGGCGGTTCTCGACGTACTGACCGGTCCCGACGCGTGGGAATCGCTACGGCGGCGCGACGACCTCAGTGACGAGGCCTCGATGCAGTGCCTCGTCGACGCGGTGATCCTGCAGGTGCGCGAGGCGAGCACATGAGACGCGACCCGCGCGCCGTCGCGCGCGCGGCCGGGCTCGCGGTGCTGCCGCTCGGGCTGATGGTCCTCGCGGTCATGCTCTGGCCGGGCTGGAACATCCCACTCGGCATCTACGTCGACGGCGCGATCCAGGGCCTCCTGCTCGGCCTGATCGCGTTGGGGTTCGTGATCGTCTATCGCGCCAACCGGATCATCAACTTCGCGGCGGCCGACCTCGGGGCGGCGCCCGCCGGGCTCGCGTTCTTGTTGTGGGCGTCGGTCGGCTGGAACATCTACCTCTCGATCGTGATCGGCGTGGGCTCCGCGATCGTCCTCGGCGTCCTCGTCGAGTTCTTGTTCCTGCGCGTCTTCTTCAAGGCGCCCCGGCTGATCATGACCGTCGCGACCATCGGAGTCACCGACCTCCTGATCGCGCTCGGTCTGTTCCTGCCGGCGTGGCTGGGCCAGCCGGACAACGATCACTACCCGCCGTTCTTCCACGCGACCTTCACGGTCTCGGGAGCCGTCTTCGACGGCAACGACGTGCTCGTGCTCATCGTCGTGCCACTCGTGCTGCTCGGCCTCGCCAGCTTCTTTCGGTTTAGCACGACGGGCATCGCGCTGAAGGCGAGCGCAGAGAACGCCGACCGCGCGTCGCTGCTCGGCGTCCCCGTCCGTCGCTTGCAGAGCGTCGTCTGGGGGCTCGCCGCGCTGCTCGCATTCATCGCGATGTTCCTGCGCATCGGAGTCGTCGGTCTCGGGATCGGCGAGGCGCTCGACCCGGCCGTGTTGCTGATGGCGCTCGGTGCAGCGGTCATCGCGCGCATGGAGCGCATGCCCACCGCCGTGCTCGCGGCCGTCGGGCTCAGCATCGTGGAGAAGGCGGCCGTGTACCACTACCCGTCGATCGCGTTCGGCACCGCGATCCCTGCCGCGATCGTGCTCGTGGCCTTGGTTCTCCAGCGGACACCGACCATCGACCGGCTGTCGAGCGCGGCGACGTCGACGTGGCAGGCGACCCGGGAGATCAAGGCCATCCCGGCCGAGCTGCGCGACATTCGTGCGGTGCGAGTCGCGCGACTCGTGCTCGCCGGGCTCGGGGTGCTCGTGCTCGTCCTGATCCCGTTCGTGCTGTCGACCGTGCACGTGAAACTCGTGGGCACGATCGGGATCTTCGCGATCATCGCGCTGTCGCTCGTCGTGCTCACGGGCTGGGCCGGGCAGGTCAGCCTCGGGCAGATGGCCTTCGTCGGTGTGGCCGGCGCGGTCGCGGGCACGCTCGCGACCCGCTGGCACTGGGACATCGGGCTCATACTGATCGCCGCGGGCGCAACCGGCGCGGTCGCGACCGTGCTGGTCGGGCTATCGACCGTGCGCGCCCGTGGCCTCGCGTTCGCGGTCGCGACGCTCGCGTTCTCGCTCCTGACGTCGAGCTACCTCCTGAACCTCGGCTACTCACCCCTGCGGAGCTGGGTCCCCGACGGCTCGACACCGGTCCCGCGCACCCACGTGCTCGGGATCATCTCCGTCGACAGCGAGCGCGCCTTCTACGTGCTCATCGTCGTCGTGTTCGCGCTGTGCCTCTGGATGGTGCGGGGGCTGCGGAGCAGCCGCATCGGCCGCGTGCTGATCGGCGTGCGCGACAACGAACGGGCCGCGCAGGCGTACGCGGTCGGCACGCGCAGCACGCTCGTCATGGCCTACGCCGTGTCGGGCTTCCTCGCCGGGATCGCAGGCGCGCTCCTCGTGTTGCAACAGCACGCGCTGGACGCCGACAACTTCGACCCCGTCGCCGGTCTGCGGGTGTTCGCGATGGTGGTCGTCGGCGGGCTCGGGTCGGTCGGGGGCGCGGTCGTGGGCGCGATCTTCGTGAAGGGCATCGAGTACTTCCTCGTCCAGCCCGAGTGGGCGTTCCTCTCGACCGGCGCCGGCCTGCTCCTCGTGCTCATGATCCTGCCCGGCGGGATCGGTGCAGCACTCGGAGACGCGCGTGACGGTGTGCTGCGCTGGTACGCGCGCCGCAACAAAATCCGCGTTCCGAGTCTCCTGGCCGACACCCGCGTCGTCGAACCACCGCCCGCAGCCGACCTCGTCGGTGCGCTCGCGCAGGGCGCCACCGAGGTCGAGACGTTCGCCGAGGTGCGGGAATAGTGGCCGCGCCGCCCCGCCGGCCGCGGAAGGTGCTCTTCCGCATCTGGGGCATCGACTGCCATCTGCCGCGTCCGCCGCGACGTTTCTTCAACGAGGTGAGCGCGGGCGAGGCGCTGCTGCCGCTCATCGTGCTCGTCGGCCTGAACTTCTCGAACCAGCTCGATCTCACGGCGTTCGGGATACTCGCACCCGACATCCGGGACGCGTTCCACCTGTCGAACGGCGGCTTCCTCACGCTCGTCGCGCTCACGACCCTCGGTGCGCTGCTCCTGCCCGTCCCGCTCGCCTATTACTCCGACCGCATCCCGCGCGTCGCGCTCGTACTGGTCGGCGGCCTCATATGGGCAGTGTTCGGTCTGCTCACCGGGCTCTCGTTCGCGTTGGCGACGCTGATCATCGCGCGTTCGGGAGCCGGCATCGGGCGGGCGGTGATCCCGCCCACGCACAACTCGCTGCTCTCCGACTACTACCCACCCGAGGTGCGCGCCGACGTCTTCGGCTCGCACCAGATCGGGCTGGCGTTCGGCGCGTTCATCGGTGGTGCGGTCGGAGGGATGCTCGGCCAACTCTTCGGTTGGCGGGTGCCCTTCATCGTGTTCGTCGTTCCCACGATCGTCTTCCTGATCATCGGACTACGGCTGCGCGAGCCCGGGCGCGGTCACTGGGAACGGGCGGCGGCGGGCGCGAGCGAGGCGGTGGTGCGTACCGACGAGACCCCGCCGTCGTTCTCCGAGTCCGTCCGCATTCTCTGGCAGGTCGGCACCCTGCGCCGCATCTGGTTCTCGTTGCCGTTCCTCGCCGCCGCGTTCATCGGCCTGATCACGTTGACGTCGATCTTCTACCAGGAGGTCTTCCATCTCGACGACTTCCAGCGCGGTCTCGTCGCCGCGTTCGCCGAGCCCGGGCAGATCGTCGCGCTGCTGCTCGGCATCCCGCTCGCATCACGTTTGATGTTGCGCGATCCCGGACTCGGGCTGCGAATGCTCGCGGTCGTCGGCGTCTTCGTCGCGGCGGCATGGGTCGCGTTCGCGCTCGCGCCGTGGCTCTGGCTCGCGATCGTCATGAACTTCCTGGTCGCCGCGTTCGCGTCGCTCCTCGTGCCCGGTATCTACGCCTCGCTCTCGCTCGCGATCCCGCCGAAGGTTCGCTCGATGGGATACGCGATGGCGACGCTCTTCATCGTGCCGGGCCTGATCGCGCTGTACATCGTGGGCGCGATCGCCGACACGTACGGGATCCGCGCCGGGCTTCTCGCGGTCGCTCCGATCTTCCTGATCGGCGCGTGGATCCTCGCCTCGGGGTCACTGTTCGTGCGCAGCGACATCAACCGTGTGTGGACGTCGACGGCTGCGCAGGCCGAGGTCATGCTCAAGCGCCAGCAGGGCGAGGCCAAGCTCCTCCTCGTACGCAACGTCGACGTGCACTACGACGGCGTGCAGGTGCTGTTCGGCGTCAACTTCGAAGTCGACGAGGGCGAGATCGTTGCGCTACTCGGTACGAACGGTGCGGGAAAGTCGACGCTGTTGAAGACGATCTCCGGTCTCGTCGAGGCGACGAATGGTGCCGTCGTCTTCGACGGCCGCGACATGACATACGCGCCGCCGAACGAAGTCGCGGGCCGCGGCGTCGTGCAGATGCCCGGTGGGCAGGGTGTGTTCCCGACCCTGACCGTCGCCGAGCACCTGCGCCTCGCAGGTTGGTTGCACCGCAACGACAAGGCGTTCGTCGCGGAGTCGACCGCGCACGTGCTCGAACTGTTCCCGGTGTTGCGGGGGCGGCTCGACGAGCCGGCCGGCAATCTCTCGGGCGGCCAGCAGCAGATGCTCGCGCTCGGGATGGCCTTCATCGAAAAGCCGCGTCTGTTGATGATCGACGAGCTCTCGCTCGGTCTCGCGCCGGCAATCGTCGAGCAACTTCTGCCGATCGTGCGCGACATCGCCGCGCAGGGAACGACGATCATCCTCGTCGAGCAATCGGTGAACCTGGCCCTGACGATCGCGCAAACCGCCTATTTCATGGAGAAAGGCGAGATCCGGTTCCACGGTCCGACCACCGAACTGCTCGAGCGGCCGGACGTCCTGCGCTCGGTGTTCCTCGAAGGCGCCCGGGCGGGCATGAACAGCGCGGCGGGTACGGCCGAGAACGGCGCGGGCGCGGGCAAGGGCAACGGCGCCGCGAACGGCGCGCCGGCCGAGAACGGTTCGGGCGCGCCGTCCCTCGGGTCCGTCCCCGTTGTCGCGGCTGGTCAGCCGGACATGGCGACCCCGCAGAACGGCGACGCCGCGGCCGTGCGACTCGGCCTGCAACACGTGACCCGCCGCTTCGGCGGGCTCGCAGCGCTGACCGACGTCTCGTTGCAGGCGGCGGGGGGTGAGATCGTCGGCTTCATCGGCCCGAACGGTGCGGGCAAGACCACGCTGTTCGACACGATCTCCGGATTCGTCTCCGTCGACCAGGGGACGATCCTCCTCGGCGAGGGCGACGACGCCGTCGACATCACGCGCATGCCCGCCGCGGCACGCGCCAAGCTCGGACTGGGGCGATCGTTCCAAGATGGCCGGCTCTTCCCGAATCTCACCGTCGCCGAGACCATCTCCATGGCATTCGAACGCCACCTCGACGTGCGCGATCCGGTCGCGGCCGCGCTGCGACTGCCGTCGGTGTGGAACACCGAACAGGACGTCGCCGAGGAGGTCGAGCGGCTGCTCCAGCTGCTCGGCATCACCGATTTCCGTGACAAGCTCGTGCGCGAGCTCTCGACGGGGAGTCGGCGAATCGTCGACCTCGCGTGCCAGCTCGCACTCAATCCCACGGTCATGCTGCTCGACGAGCCGTCGTCGGGCATCGCGCAGCGCGAGGCCGAGGCGCTCGGACCGCTGCTGCTGCGCATCCGCGAGCAGACCGGAGCGACACTCCTCGTCGTGGAGCACGACGTTCCGCTGCTGCTCGGCATCGCCGACCGGCTGATCGCCCTCGACCTCGGTGTCGTCGTCGCGGACGGCGCGCCCAACACTGTCGTCAACGATCCCGTCGTCGTGCAGTCGTACCTCGGAACCGAGGGCACGGCCATCGCGCGCAGCGGCGCCCACAAGACCTAGATGACCGCAATCCGACGGTTCGAGACGTAAGACTCGCCACACTGCACCGAACAGGGGGACGTTCGATGGGACTGCAACAGACACCACGGCGGCGGAGATCACCGTGGGCGAGGTACGTGCCGATCGTCGTCGTCGTCGTGATCGTGGCGATCGTCGGCGTGGCGCTCGCGACGCGGAGCAGCAAGAGCAACAACAACGTGCAGGTCGGCACGCCCGCGCCGACCACTGCGGTCTCGGGGACGAACGGGATCCCGCTCTTCTACAACGACGCCAAGACGCAGGGCACGGCCGCGTCGAAGAAGTGGCACAACTGCGACACGGCCACCGGTACGGTTGCGATCCCGATCCTGAACCCACCGCCGTGCGTCGAAGAGTTCACGGGCGACAACGGCGGCGCGACCTCGCCCGGTGTCACTGGCACGACGATCAAGATCGGCTACTACATCCCGAAGCCCGATCCGACCCTCGACGGCGTGTTGGCCCAGGCAGGTGCTTACGATCCGCCCTCGGAGACGGCGCAGGCCTACAAGGACTACTCCGCGATCTACGGCGGGACCTTCGAGCTGTACGGCCGCAAGGTGCAGCTCGTCCGCATCGACGGCTCG
>DATJAA010000050.1:0-13869 GCA_035516815.1 Acidimicrobiia bacterium
CGCTCGACATGCAGGTCGCGGTGTAGCCGGTGATCGGGTCGCCGCCGTCGCTGTTCGGGGTCACGGCCACGATCGCGGAGTTGTCGCCGCGGGTGACACCCGAGATCGTCGGCGCGTCCGGAACCGTCGCCGCGACGAACGACGAGGACGAGGTCGAAGCCGCGCTGTCGCCGACGGTGTTGGTCGCGACGACATTGCACGTGTAGGTCTTGCTGTTCGTGAGCGAGCTGACCGTGATGGGTGAGGTCGCGCCCGAGTTCGACTCGGTCGTACCGCCGTCACCGGAAGTGCATGTCGCCGTAAAGCCGGTGATGCCGTCACCACCGTCGCCGTTGGCCGTGAAACCGACCGTCGCCGAGTTCAAGCCGCGGTCCAGGGTCGTGAGCGTGGGCGCGTCGGGCACGGCCGCGACGACGAAGCTCGACGATGCCGCGGAGCTGGGGCTGTCGCCGAATGAGTTCGTCACCTTCGCGGTGCAGGTGTACGTGTTGCCGTTCGACAGTTCGTCGACCGTCACGGGCGAAGCACCGTTCGATGCCGTCTCTGTGATGCCGCCGTCGCTCGATGTGCAGGTCGCGGTGTAGCTCGTGATCGGTGTGCCACCGGTCGTACCCGGTGATACCGCGACGATCGCGGCGTTATCGCCACGAGTGACGCCGCTGATCGCGGGAGTACCGGGGGTCGTGGCCGCCACGAAGGAGGAGGAGGCGGCGGAGGCGGCGCTGTCGCCGACCGTGTTCGTCGCGACAACAGTGCAGGTGTATGTACGGCCGTTCGAGAGTGACGTCACGGTGATCGGCGAGCTGACACCGGTCTTCGACTTCGTCGTCCCGCCCGTGCTCGAAACGCACGTGACCTTGTAGAACAAGATGTCGTCACCGCCGTCACCGTTGGCGTCGAAGGAAACGATGGCCGAGTTGCTCCCGCGCATGAGACCGGTGATGGTCGGCGCGTCGGGCACGGTGATCGCGGTGAAGTCGTCCGAGGGGTCGGACGCCGCACTGTCGCCGATCGAGTTCGTGGCGACCACGACACAGCTGTACGTGTTGCCGTTCGAGAGCGAGCCGACCGAGATCGGCGTGTCGGCGCCGGTGACGGCCTGCGAGACGCCGCCGTCGCTCGAGTCGCACGTGACCGTATATGCGGTGATCGCGTCCCCGCCGTCGCTGTTCGGGCTGAACGCCACGCTCACCGAGTTGCTGCCGACGGTGATCCCTGTGATCGTCGGCGCATCGGGCACCGTCGGCCCGGACGCCGACGTCGCGCTCGGCGCGGCCAGGAGCACGAGGGCGAACACCGCGACGAGCGCGGTCGAGCGCAGGAGCAAGCCGCGTGTTTTCGAGCCACCGGCCCGGGACGCTCCGGGCGCCGGGTCACGCTGCGAGTCGCGGGGGCGCGAAGGGACATTTTCGTTCTCAGCCATGCCGGCGCGATCGGTCGAAACCGGCCCCGCGTTAGGCGGCCGGCAATTTGCGCCAGAAATGTCCGAATTGTCAGCGAGCAACACCGGGCCCGGGCAAGATCCGTGCCCAGAGCACGGAATCGGCCCGGAATCGGAGAAATGCCCTGGTCAGACCGCATCTGCCACGGTGTGTGGCAGGCGTCGGGCTCGGGGGCCGCCCGCCGGCTACCGACGCGTACCGCGCGGTTCCATACCGGCAGCCACATAGATGGCATCGAGGACGCGCATATTGGCGATCGAGTCCGCCGGGGGAGTGAGCGTCGGTTCGCTCCGCAACACCGCCGCACAGAAAGCCTCCAACTGGAATTCGTAGGTCGGGCGGCGGGTGAACTTCTCGATTCGGCTGTTCCCCCCACTTTTCACCCGCATGCGATGCCAGAGTTGGGGCGAGGTCGGGTTCACCACCCGCATCTCGCCCCGCTCGCCGAACACACGGGCGTAGGTCTCGACGACCCGGCTCGACCACATCGAGCACGTGATCCGACCCGTGTGGCCGCCCGGGAAGGACAAGTCCGCCGTCATCGCCCGGTCGACTTCGGGCGTTCGCAGCTTCGCCGCCGCGGAGGCGACGGTCGGCTCCTCACACCCCAAAAGCCGGGCCATATGGACGGTGTAGGTGCCGACGTCCATGGTGGCGCCGCCGGCCAGATCGTATTGATAACGGATGTCGGAGAATTTCGGCAGTGGAAAGCACAAAGCGGTCTCCACCCGCAAGATCCGACCCAGTTCGCCACCCTCGACGATCGCCCGCATCCGGTGGGCGAGCGGGTGATACCGGTAGTGGAACGCCTCCATCACCACGAGGCCCGTTCGGTCCGCGACCGCAGCCACACCTTCGGCTTCGCCGGCGTTCGCGGTGAACGGCTTCTCACACAGAACGTGCTTGCCCGCTTCGAGTGCGGCGATCGTCCATTCGGCGTGCAGCCCGTTGGGCAGGGGGTTGTAGATCGCGTCAATACCCGGGTCCGCGAGGAGGGACGCATACGAGTCGTGGACTCTTGGGACGCCGTGCTTCGACGCGAACGCATCCGCACGCGTTCGGTCGCGCGCGGCGATCGCAACGACGTTAGCCTCGTTCGACGTGCGCGCGGGTTTGATCACGGCCGACGGCGCGATCCGTGCCGCGCCGAGGATCCCGAGCCGGAGAGATTCCATTCGTCGGAACTGTAAGTTCGGCAGCTCACCGCGGGAAAGTCTCCGGCAGGTCCCGCGCTGCGCAGTTGCCGGTACCGCGGCCCGCGACCTCGGATGCCTACTACGAGTACCTGCCGCTGCGACTCTTCGACACGCCCGGCGGGCGCAACGTCGCACTCGAGCGGCTGAGCGTGTCAGAGGCGCCGCAAGCCACGAACCTCTGGGTGCGCGTCATCCGGTGAGTCGCGCCGGTCACCCGCAACGGGGGAGATCCGTGCAATTTCTGTTCGCATTTCATTCCCGAAATGGAGCGCGGCTCTAGGCGCTGCCGCGCCGGCGTCTTACACTTCGATTGAGTCAATCACGCGGGGCGTGACCGGAGGTGCCGGGATCGCGTGACCGCTGATGCGTCCCGAACGCAACGCCGCCGCCTCGGATCTCGGTGCGTGGCGACCCTCGTCGCCGGTATTGTCGTCGTCGGCGCTCTTGTCGGCGATCTCGCGACCGCAGCCGCGGTCGGTACGCCGACGAGGCCGGTCGACACCGACATCAACCAGTACGTGTTGTTCGCGCTCTCCTCACTCGATCTGAAGGCGGGCAACACGATCGTCTCGCAGGTGAGCGGCGGCGACATGGGCGTGAACGCGGCCGGAGGTCTGCTCACCGCGTGCGGTGGAGGCGGGCGCGGGGCCTCGTTGCACATGGACGACGGGTCGCAGGCCGTCGCCGACATCGTAGGAATGCAACAGAACTGCAGCGTGTGGGATCTGTTCGCGAACACGCTCCGAGGTAACCCGCCTGTAACCCTGCGCAACTCGGGCCCGAATCCGATCACCTCGTTCCCCATCATCGCGACGAGCGCGCTACCGACGTTTCCGGACTTCGCCTGCGCGCCGGACAATCCGGTCATCCACGCGAACGGCATGCTTCCGCCCGCCGTGTACGGCACCGTGATCGTCGACAAGAACGCGACACTGACGCTCGAGGACGGTACCTACACCTTCTGCAGCCTCAATGTGAACGGCGCGCATCTGCACACGAGCGCCGGCACGATCGTTCAGATCGTCACACGCCTCGTCGTCGGTGATGGCGGCACGATCGAAGGCGCGTGCGAAGCACACTTCTTCATCGAGAACGTGTCGGTGCCCGGAGCCGGCTCCAACTTCGGCACGTCGACCTTCGGCCGGAATTCGTCGGTGCAGGGACGCTTCTGGGCGCCCAACGGGACACTCGATCTCGGTCACTCGACAACGGAACAGGGCAGCTTCTGGGCGAACCGCATCTTCGACGACTTCAACGTGAACGTCTTCGCCTGTGACGTTCCCATCCCGCCGACGACCACGACGACCGCAACCGCTACGACGGTCCCGCGCACGACCGTCGGGCCGTCGACATCGCTCACCACGCCGATCTCGCCGCAGGGATCGACCGCGCCCGGCGGCGCCGGCAACGCGGTCGTCGCGAACGGCTCGGGCCAACTTCCGAACACGGGCGGCGACGATGCGCCGGGAGCGGCCGGGCTCGCACTGGTCGGCTTCGGTGCGCTCATCGCGTTCGCGGCGCGCCGACAGCGCGATCGTCGGAACTCGCGGCCAGGTGCGTGCGACCGCCGGTAGTGTTCGCCGCCATGGCAGCAAGGGCCGGCAGCGGCGCACTCCTCGCCGCGCTCGTGGTCGTCGTCGCCGCGTGCTCTTCCTCGAGCCGCGACCTCAACTCGGCGCCTCCGACAACCGCGAGCCCGAGTTCGACGAGCCACGCCGCCGCGTCGGCGCAGGTACTCAGCTTCCGCGAGGTGTTGGGCACCGAACCGTACGGAAAGGTCGCGGACCCGGCGACGTGCGGCGGTGGCCGCCAGGTCACCCCACCGGCCCACCAGACCGCCGACGCACACATCGTGCTCGCCGACCGGAAGAAGACAGTGTGCTACCTGCTCGGCCCGACGCTGCTGTCCACGCGCGGCGTGAAGTCGGCCCAGGCGCGCGCCGACGCGGTTACCGGAGCATGGGTCGTGAACGTGACGTTCGCGAATGACGATTTCGTGAGGAAGGTCGCGGCGACGGAAGTCGGAAAGCAGATCGCGATCATCCTCGGCGGTGTCGTCGAAGCCGCGCCCACGATCAACGCCGGAATCAACGGTCGCGACGTGACCATTGCCGGCGAATTCAACGAAGCCACCGCGAAGCGCATCGCCGGGGCGATCGCGCCCCCGGGCTCTACGAGCCCCTAGCTTGCCCGACAGGACGCTCCGGTCGAGCGCTGCTCGATCGCCAGGATCTGTCGTTGCACGTTCTGCAGCGTTCGCAAGGTTGCCTGATGTTCCGCGTCGATCGTATTGACGTCGGCCGGGGCCTTCGAGAGGGCGTGATGAAGCTTTCGGTTCTGGGTGCGCGCCTGCGTCGAGAGTGAGCGGCGTTCCGCGACGAGGCGCGCCTCCGTGCGCTTGTAGCCGCCGCAGAGCTGGACTTTCGAAGGAGCGGCGGTCGTCGTTGTCACGGCGGCGACACGGGTCGGCGCCGCTTTCGGTGACGTCGACGTGGGGCGCGTCAAGGCGACGATCGACAACACGAGCGCCAGCGCCGCAAGTGCGAGCGCGACCGGCGCGATCGCCGCTCGCAGCCTCGCGTCGAGATCCGAGGGCTCTTCCACGATCAGGTCGTCGAGGTATCCACGATGAGCAGGCTGCAGGGACAGTGGTGCGAGACCTTGTTCGGCACGCTGCCGAGCACGAACCGCCGGGCTCCGCTCATTCCACGGTTCCCTACGACGAGAACGTCGGCCCCGACCTCCTGCGCGACGCCGATCAGAACGTCGGCCGGTTCACCGGGCACGGCATGTACCTCGACCTTGACGCCGCGGCGCCGAGCGGCTTCGGCGGCGTGCTCGCACACCAGCTCTCCCTCGGCCGCGACACCTCGGTTGACCTGGTCGACATCGATCGGCGACGCGCCTGCGCTGGCAGCCATCGCGACACTTCCGAGCGACACGGGGCGGTACGCGGACACGATGTGCAGGATCCCGCCCTTCATCAGCGCGAGATCGGCCGCATGCTCCACTGCTACTCCGGCCGACTCGGAACCGTCCGTACCGACCACGATCACATCGAACATGCGCCGAGTCTCCTACGACGCGTGTGTCCCGTGCCACCCGGCCAAGGCCGCAGGGACGCCCCAGGAGCCGGGCGCCGCGGATTGGAAGGCCGGCGCGGGTCGGACATGCTTGACTGTCCGCATTCGCGCCCGGACGGCGCGCGAGGAGGATCCGTGATTCCGCAGGCAGACGCTCGGGACATCGTCAAGCGGCGCGCCTCGCGGGGCAAGCTGCGCCCTTCGAGCGCGGCCGACATCCAGTTCCATTTCGCATCCGTGCCGCTGTTCGCCGAGTGCTCGCGCAAGGAGCTACGTCTGCTGTGCAAGACCGCCGTCGTCGAGCACCGCGCGGCCGGAGCGACACTGGTGACGCAGGGCCAAGCGGGATCCAACGCATTTGTGATCCTGCAGGGAAAGTGCCGAGTGCTTCGCAACGGCCGGCGCGTCGGTGAGATTGCGGCGGGCGGCGTTGTCGGCGAGCTTTCGATGCTCAATCGCGGCCCGCGCAACGCCTCGGTGATCGCAGACACGCCGCTCGAAGTGGCGATTCTCAGCCGCCGGGATTTTCTCGCGCTGTTGGAGAGCTCACCGTCGATCAGTCGCAAGTTGCTCGAGCGCCTCGCCCAACGGATACAGGAGCTCGACGCGCGGGCCCTTGCCTGAGCGGTCCTCATGACGACGCGGTACGCGCTGCAACGCCTGCTCGTCGCGGCTGCGGCCGGCGTGGTCGTCGGTGCCGGTACGGCGTTCTTGGTCCCGTGGCAGACCGCGATCCTGCTCGGCTGGGACGCGACGGCCGCGATATACCTCGGTCGGGTGTGGTCGAGCGTCGGTCCGATGAACTCCGACGAGACGAGCGCGCACGCGACGGTCGAGGACAGCAGCCGCGTCGCCGCGTCAGTGCTGCTCTTGAGCGCGAGCGTCGCCAGCCTCGCCGGAGTCGGGCTCGACCTCGTGAAGGCGGATCAGGCCCACACGGGTGGGCGCGTCCTGCTCACGGTTGTCGGCGTGGTGACCGTCGCACTCTCGTGGGCGGTCGTGCACACCGTGTTCGCGCTGCGTTACGCCCACGAGTACTACACCGCGCCGGTCGGCGGGATCGACTTCAAGACCACTCACGAACGGCCGAATTACCAGGACTTCGCGTATGTGGCCTTCACGGTCGGGATGACCTTTCAGGTCTCCGACACCGACATCCAAGCAAGAAAGGTTCGGCGCACGGTTCTCCGGCAGGCGTTGCTGTCGTACCTGTTCGGCGCGGTGATCCTCGCGGTCGTCGTGAATGTCATCGCGACGCTGTTGAACAGCTAGGACCAGGGCGCGTTCATGAAACCGGTCCCGACTCGCTCGGCACCGTTACCGTCGACTGGATCGAACGAGCGAGACCCCGGCATTGTGGCGGGTGCAGGGGTCTCACTCGATCGAGGTTCAATCAGGAAGGCGCGCGGCTGTGCTCACGTCTCCCGGTTCGATCATCCGCCCGGTTCGCCAGTGCGTCGAGCATCCGCGCCCGGATGTGACCGATGCCTCGTCGCGGCCGGCTCGATCGACGCGGCGCGCGAAATACGTGATTCAGCGTCGCCGACGGCGCAGTTGCCTGACGGGGACGGGTCGCGGCGCCTGCGCGGACGCTTCCCGAATGACCGAGGCGGCCTCGCCTTCGCTGTAGCCGTGCTGGCGGCGCAACTCGAAGTTGATCGCCTCGCGCGAGAACTCCAGCAGGAGGAGCGCGGCCGCGGTGCTCACGGCCCGGTCGTGCTTGGCGAGAGGACTCGCGCCGTATCTCGACGCCTTTCGGCGTTCCCAGCCGTCCATGCGGACATCTTCTTCCTCGATCTGCCAATCGGGAAGTCGCGCGCGATCAAACGTGGCCAATGTCACCAGTTGTGGCCGGGCACAGTCCGCCGAACGCGCCGCCGCCCTGGAGTCGCGACCGTACGCGGGTCGTCCGTTGATCGCCCCAGCGGATCCGTCGCGTCGCGGTCAGCGCCCGCGCCAGACAGGAGCCCGCCGCTCAGACGCGGCTCGCCCGCCTTCCGCCGCGTCCTCCGTGGCCGCGGCGACTTTGCGCATCGTCTCGCCGAACCGGATCGCTTCCAGCATCGGCAGATGCGCCGACCGTACGGCGACCTCCTTGATCGCGCGCTGGGCGAGCGGCGCGCCCTGCAACAGTCGTTCCGCCAACGATCGGACGGACTGCATCAGCTCGTCGTGCGCGACGACCGACCCGACCAGCCCGATCTCCTTGGCGCGCGCGGCATCGATCCGTTCGCCGGTGAGCAACAGCTCCATCGCATCGTGCCAGAGCAGACGCTGCGGCAGGCGGATCGCTCCGACGATGGTCGGCACGCCGATACGCACCTCGGGAAATCCGAACTCGGCGCGCTCGCTCGCGATGACGAAATCGCACCACGTGACGAGTGTGAGGCCGTAGCCGAGGCAGTATCCGTTCACGGCGGCGATGACGGGCTTGAAGATCTCCCATCCACTCTCGAAGGAGTTGAGGGTCGGCTTCTCCCAGAACGTTCCCGCGAAGGTTCCGGCGGAACCTGCGCCATCGCGTAGATCGGCGCCCGCGCAGAAGGCCTTCCCGGCACCGGTCACGATCGCGACCCAGGCATCCTCGTCGTCCCGGAATCGGCCGAACGCGTCGTTCAGCTCGCGGCGCATGTCACCGTTGATCGCGTTCATCGCATCCGGCCGGTTGTACGTGATCGTGACCACGTGCCCGTCGAGCTCGTACAACACCGCGTCACCCACGCCGTCATTCGTAGCCCGTCGAGCCCCAGCCCGCAACGCGCCCAACAGTTGGCACGGTCAGTACCGGTATGGGGGCTTCACGCGCCCAACAGTTGGGTTCGTGGGGTGGGACCTTGCTCAGTCGTGGGCGATTGCGATCACGGGGGCGGTGATGGTTCCGCTTGCCGACCCGGCCGACGGCAACCCGAACGAGAACACGCCGCCGTCGCCGGCAACGAATCGGTAGCCGCGACCGTTCGCTTCCATGCCGACGATCGGTGACGTGAGGTGGAACGCACCCGTCGAGCCGTGGAAGCGCGCGTCGCCGAACGAGAACACGCCGCCGTCGGACGCCACGAGCCAGTAACCGGCGCCGCTCGGGGTGCGCGCCATGCCGACGACCGGCAAGTTCAGGGGGCGGCCGCCCATCGAGCCGCGGAAGCGGGCGTCACCGAAGGCGAAGATTCCGCCGTCCCGCGCGACCAGCCAGTAACCGCGACCGGACGGCGTCGCCGCCATGCCGACGATCGGCTGATTCAGGTGGATCGCGCCGGTCGAGCCGTGGAAGCGGGCGTCGCCGAACGAGAAGATGCCGCCGTCGCGCGCGACGAGCCAGTACCCGTTGCCGGACGGGGTCGTCGCCATGCCGACGATGGGCTGGTTGAGATGGTGACCGCCCATCGAGCCGTGGTAGCGGGCGGTGCCGAACGAGAAGATGCCGCCGTCGCGCGCGACCAGCCAGTACCCCGGACTCGAACGCCCGGTCATGCCGACGATCGGCTGAGACAGTGCCAGCCCCACAAGGGAACCGCACGAAGGAGCGCCTCCGAACGGATACACGTTGCCGTCGACGCCCGCGACCCAGTAGCCCGTGTGGGTGGTCTGCGCCCGGCAGGCGTCGGGCGCGTGCGGGGGGACACCCGACGGTCCCGCGAACGCCTTGATGCCCGACAGCGTCGGGACGATCACCAATCCGAGCGCGGCCGCCGGCGCGGCGAAGTGCGGAACCGGCCCGAGGGAGACGGTCGTGCGCACGGCGCCGGTCGCGGGATTCAACGCGTACAGCGTCCCGCTCGCGCGATCGATCGACCAGAGGCTGCCGCCGGCGAGGATGGGTGAACCGGCCGCTCCGACTCCGGGGCCGACCCAGCCGAGCGACATCGTGCGGTGCGCCACGTCGACGTTGACCTGCTGAATGTGATTCGCGCACGGGACATAGAGGTGGGAGCCATCCCACGCGTTCGTGCCGTCGGCGTTGACACCGACGCACATGGTGAGCGACTGCAGTTGCGTCATCGTCGTCGTGTCGATCAAGAACCCGGTCTGTTGCTTGCCGATCTGGAACACCATGTTGTTCGGGAGGATCGACGGCGCGACGGACGAGAGGTCGTTGTCGTCGCCGGGGAACGTCTTGAACGCGCCGGTGCGATGCATTGCCGGCGAACTGTCGAACTTGAGCACGCTCTCGCCGAAGTCGCCGTTGTTGTCGGGGTCGGGATTGCCCGTCGCGACGAACACGTTCCCGTGCGCGTCGATCGTCGCGCCGCCCGTCGCCCAGATCGCACCGAGACCGGAATGCGGTGTGACGTTGAACGCGACCTTGCCCGTCCCCCCTTCGGTCAGTGATACCAGCCACCCGTGGTACGGACCGCAGTCGCCGGCGTAGCCGCCGTAGCCGATGTAGACGCGACCGTTGCCGAGGGCGAGGCCGGCGCGCTGTTGGATGTTGAGGTTGTTCTGGACGCCACCTGGATCGGCGTCGGTCGAGACGTTCAGCGCGCCCGTCAGCGTGTCGAGGCCGACGAGTTGGTGGTGAATGTGCGCGAACGAGTCCTCGATCGTGGCAACGACGAAGATCGTGTGGCGAGCCGTGTCGATGACGGGGGTCGAGAGGATGCCGAGCGGGTCGACGTTGCCGCACCCGGACTGCGCGGAGACGTTCGTCATCGGGGTGCCGAGATGCCGCGACCAGAGAATCGCGCCGTCGTGCGCGTCGAGCGCGTACACGGTGTCGTTCTCCGTCGCGGTGAAGACACGTCCGTCGAACGCGAGCGGCTGCGCGTACACAGCCCCGTCGAGGGTGTGAGACCAGGCACCATGAATTGGCAGCAGAACCGGCTCCGACGTGTCGTTGCCCGTGCGCTGCGCGTTGCCGTTGTAGACGGGCCACGAGGGCGCGCCGAATGCCGCGGTCGTTCCGCTCGCGATCGTGAGAACGAGCGCGGCGCTGAACAGGGAGAGTCGTCGAGACAGCATCCGGAGAGTCTGACCGACGTTCGCCGCCTTTGCTCGTCGGCGCCCGCGCCGACAGCGGAAGCGCCGGACGAGCGGTCAGCCGCCTCGGGCGAGCACCTTTTCCAATGCGTCGGCCTCGACGTCGAGGCGACGGACAAGGCCGGGCACGATGCGGCGCTCGGCGGTACCGCCGATCAGCGGGACCTTTACGGAGAACTCGCCATCGATCCGGCGACGGGCGTGGTCGGCGCCGTCGGGCACGATCGTGACTTGGGCCGCACCGAACAGCCGTCCGGGTTCGGCCTCGCCCTCGAACTTCAGCTCGCCGGTGCCCGACTGCAGGTCGAGCCGCAGCTCCTGGATCCACGTCAGCCGCCGGCCCGCGAGGATCCGCTGGGCGACGGGATCGAGGTGGCCCACGAACTCGTAGCGCAGCCTCAACCGGTGCCGGGCCCCGTCCCTGGACTCTTCGACGAGGTCGGGCGCGCCAAGGTCGGGCAAGTCCAGTGACAGGTGGAACGCCGGGTCGCACAGCACCTCGGCGACCGCGCGCGGTCGAGCGGAGAACGTGTGCTCGGCGCGGAATCGCATTCGCGGAGTCTGCTGTCGTTCGGAGCGCGCGCGCCACCGTCGCCGATTAGCGTTCGTTCGTGCCCGCTCGCGTGGTGGTCCTCGATCCGTGCTTCTCCGACGCCGACGCGGCCGCGATGGTCGACCTGTGCGCGCGCTTCGGCCGCTATCGCATGTACGCGGAACTCGAACCGATCGAGACTGATGTCGGTCAAGGATTAGCACCGCGTCAGGACGCGCTTGCGAACTTCCTCCGGACCGGCGGGCTCGCACGCGCGCAGGAGTCTCCCGTCACCCTCGCCGTCCGTACGAGCTACTTCCGGGAGGAGTATGCGTACGGGCGCGACGAGCGGATCAACGGTATCGGGCGGTTCCTCTACCACGAGCCGTTCGTCGAAGCAGCACGCGCGATACACGGTCGATCGGTCGTCGAGCCCGCGATCGCCTACGCCAACCTGATGGTGCCGGGTCAGGAGCTGGCCGTGCACACGGACGTTCCCGAATTCCGGGGCGCCAGCCGCAAGGTCGTCCCCCAGTGGCTGCTCGTCGTCATGCACCACTCGGGTCTCTTCGAGGAGTACCGGATGCCGATCGCCACCGCGATCGCATGGTTCCACGATTGCGACGGTGGTGAGCTCGCGTTCTGGCCCGACGGCGCGACGGGCGCTCCGTCGCGCCACCCGGTCCGGTACAACACGGCGCTCGTCCTCGACACGGACAGCGTTTTCCACGGTGTCGACCGGATCGCCGACGTCTCGGCCGAAGATCTGCCGCGGTTGCGGCCCGGAACCACGCTCGACCACGCGGGCGCATCGAGCTGGCGCCTCGTGCGCGACGGAGAGCTCGGCCGTTACGAGTGGAAACAGCTGCGCTTCTCGGTGTCGTGGAAGGCGTATTGCTTCCGCGACGTACACGAGCTCGAGACCTGGCGCGACCACCGCGACGACCTGTCGCTCGACCGGATACTCGAGCGGCTCATCTCCGACTTGGCATCGCGCGGCATCGTCGCGCCCGACATCGCGCGTGACGGTGCACTCGGTCGGCTGCTCATCGACGAGTACGTGTCGTTCCCGATAACCACAGCACCGTCCACAGGTTGATCCTCTATCGATCCACAAGTGGAGCGTCGTAGGATCGATGCATGAGCTTCGTAGTGCTGTTCGAAGACGACACGATGACCGTTGTCGATGATGCCGATTCCTACGAGCAGGAGGGCCCGCTCACGACGTTCTTCGACCGCAACGGCGGCGGTCGACTCGCGTCCGCGTTCGCGGTCCGGGTCGCGTCGTTCCGTACGAGCAAGATCGTCGAAGTGCGGCGGGAGCTTCAGTCGTCGATGAGGTCGTCCTCGTCGACGACCACATCCCACCGCTGCGCGCACTCGCCGCAGAGGTAGACCACACTGTCGCCGGCCTCGAACACGTCCTCGGGCCCGATCGGCTGCGCCAGGTATGCGGTACCTCCGCACTCCATGCAGTTGATGTGCTGCGCAATTGCCACAAGCCGAAGGTACGCCGCTTGGCGCCCGCGTCAAGAGTCCGACCCGGTGAGCGGACCGTAGGTCTCGGGACGGCGCGTCGCCAGCAGCGGGAACAGATCCAGCCAGTCACGGCGCTGATCGAGATCGAGGTCGGCAACCAGGACCGCGGGTTCCGAGCGCGGCGCCTGAACGAGAACGCGGCCGTAGGGGTCGCTGACGAACGAAGAGCCGTAGAAGGTGAGTGGCCCTTCCACGCCGGCGCGATTGACCGCGATCATGAAGGTCCCGTTCATGATCCCCTGCGCGCTCACGACCTGCTGCCACAGTGGCTCGGTGTCGAACTCCGGGTGATCGGGCTCCGATCCGATGGCGGTCGGGTAGACGAGGACATCGGCGCCGCCGAGCGCGAAGGCCCGGGACGTCTCGGGGAACCACTGGTCCCAGCACGTGGGGAATCCGAACGCGGCGCCGCCGAGATCCGCGAGCCGGGTCACGGGCCAACCGGAATCGCCGGGCCTGAACCACGTGTCCTCGTAGTAGCCCGCGGTAACCGGCAGATGCGTCTTGCGCCGGCACGCGACGAGCGTGCCTTCCGGTGAAACGACGAACGCCGTATTGAAGCCGAGGCCGCCATCGCCCGCGTCCTCGTAGCAGGACGCGTGTACGTAAACGCCCTCGCGGCGCGCGGCGCCCGCGGCGAGATCGAAGGTAGGTCCGCCCGGCAGGGCCTCGGGGTATGCCTGTGGCCGTTCGGCATCGCGCCGCTCGACCGCGAAATAGCGCGAACGGGTCAACTCCGGTAAGCAAACGAGACGCGCTCCCTCGCGAGCGGCGAGATGGATGCCCTGCGTGAGCGACGCGTCGTGCGCGTCGGGGTCGGGATTCCAGATCATCTGGACCACGCCGATGCGCACGAGCGCGCGCGTGGGCCGGTGCACCCGCGCCGGCGACCGCAAGATGTCGAACGCGGTCCGGACCATCACGCTGGGACCTGCTGTGTGATGCAATGCACGCCACCGCCGCCGTACGCGAGTACAACACCCGGCACCGCGAGTACCTCGCGCCCCGGGTACTGCGCGCCGATGATCCGAAGCGCGTCTGCGTCGAAGCGATGTCCGGAGACGGGAACCGCGACGAAGCCGTTTCCCGCGTAGAGGTTGACG
>DATJAA010000051.1:0-16756 GCA_035516815.1 Acidimicrobiia bacterium
ACGATGTCCGGCCAGGTCGCCATCGCCACGGTTCTCGCGCTCGTTACGGCCCTGTGCTACGCGATCAGCAACGTCCTCGAGCTCTTGGAAGCCGAGAAGGTGCCCGACGAGTACTCGATGAAGCTGGGCTTGTTGCTCCGCCTGGTCAAGAAGCCCCGCTGGTTGCTCGGACTCGGCGCCGACTTCGGCGGCTACATCTTTCACGCCGCGGCACTCGGGCTCGCCGCGGTCGTGTTCGTCGAGCCGATCCTCGCGACGGGAATTCTCATGTCGTTGTTCATCGGATCCCGTTTCGTACACCGCCCCGTGCTGCGCTCCGACTGGGTGGCGGCCGCGGTGCTCTCGGGGGGCCTTGCACTGTTCCTCTACGAGGTCTCGCCGACCGGAGGGGTCCAGATCGCACGTACACGCGAGTGGCTCATCGCGGGGCCGAGCGCGCTCGCGGCGATCCTGGTGTGCCTGATGTTCGGCCGGTCGACCAGCGGACCACCGCGCGCCGTCTTCTTCGGGATCGCGGCCGGGATCGCGTTCGGCGTTTCGGCCTTGCTGACGAAGGCACTCGTGCACTATCTCGGCCGCGGCATCTTCGGTTGGGTCCCGCACTGGGAGCCGTACGCGTTGGCGGTCGCGGCGATCGGCGGGGTGATCGTCGCGCAGAGCGCACTGCAGACGGGTGCACTCGGGGCCGCGGTCGGCGCGACGGAGTCGATGAGCGTGATCTCGGGATCGCTGTTCGGCCTGTTCCTCCTGAATGAGCGCGTCGGCGTGCACACCGCGTTCGAGCTCTTTGCCGTCGTGATCTCGATCGTCGCCATCCTCGCGGGGATCGTCAAGCTCTCCCAATCGGAAGAGCGGCTGATGGGAGGCCCGGCCGCACCGGCGCCCGCCTCGTAGATCCGCTACAGGCGAGCTGCGTCGGCCGCGCCGCGGCGCAGGCACCAGCGGGTCCAGAAGAGGCCGAATGACGTGAGCAAGAGTTGGCCGAGGCCGTAGAGCGGGCTTCGCATCACGGTGTAGGTGATGATCGAGACCACAGAGAAGATGCAGTAGACGACCGCGAGCGCCACCCGGCCTTCGTGGGTCAGGAGGAACCAGCGCGCACGGTCGGCCACGGCGTCGATACTAGGCGCGACCCTCGACGCGCAGCTCGGCAGGCACCCACGACGGCGGACGCTTCTCGACGAAGGCCCGGAACCCTTCGACGACCTCGTCCCCGTGCACCGACTCGTCGAACGTGATCCGGTCGACCACGCCGTAGCGGGCGTTGATGAGGCGCTTCAACGCGACGCGAGCTCGCGGCGCGGCGAAGAGGAGGTTGCGCACGACGTCCTCGGTAGTCGGCACGAGCTGTTCGTGCGGTACGACGCGGGCCACCAGTCCGTGCCGCTCGGCCTCGTGAGCCGTGAGGCGCCGGCCGGTGAACAACATGTCACGTGCGAGCGCGACGCCGACGTGTTCGGGAAGGATCGCGGCGTGGTATGCGTCCGCGACGCCTCGCCGCAGCTCCGGAGCGCCGAACACCGCGCGCTCGCTGGCGATCGCGATGTCGGAGAGCATGGTGATCAGCAGCCCGCCGCCCATGCACAGTCCGTTGACCGCGGCGACGACCGGCTTGCGCGACTCGCGAATCGAGTCGAACGGCACCGCGCCGGTCCCGAGGAGCTCGCCGATGTTCAAGGGTCCGTCGTCGTGCTGACCCCCGAGCTCGCCACCGGGCGCGAACACGTCGCCGGTGCCCGTCACCACCAGCGCATGCAGTGAGCGGGACGCATTCAGCCGGTCGACGGCCCGCCTGATACCGAAGTACATGTTGGAGGTGAGCGCGTTCCGGCGCTCCGGGCGATCGATCGTGACCCACGCGGTCGTTCCGCGTTGCTCCCAGTGCAGGAATCTCGAACCCAGGTCGACGTCGTTTGCCATGGCCCCTGGTTAGCCTGCGGGTGTGGTTCGCTTCAACCCGTACAGCTACGACTTCCACGACGACCCGTTCCCCGTCTATCGCCGCCTGCGCGATGAAGCGCCCTGCTATCACGACGACGACCTCGACTTCTGGGCATTGTCTCGATACGACGACATCCTCTCCGCGTTGCACGACCCGGACACGTACTGCTCCCGGTTCGGAATCACCCTCGAGCCGGGCAACCCCGTCCCGATGCTGCTCACCACCGATCCGCCCGAACACACCGCGCTCCGGCGGATGGTGAGTCGCGCGTTCACGCCGCGGCGGATCGCGGATCTCGAACCGTCCATCCGCGCGCTGTCCACGAGCTATCTGGACGAGCTCCCCGGCGGCGACACCGTCGATCTCATCGCCGACTACGCCGCGCTGTTGCCGATGGATGTCATCTCGCGACTTCTGGGCGTCCCCGACGGCGACCAGGAGCAGCTCCGCCAGTGGAGCGACGCCCTCCTGCATCGCGAGGAAGGCGACATGGAGGTGACGCCCGTAGGCGTCGATGCCGCGTACCAGCTCTACAAATACTTCTCCGCACTCGTGGACGAGAAGCGGACCGGCCCGGGCGACGACGATCTCGCGGCGGCGCTGGTCGCGAGCGAGTCCGGCGGCGAGCAACTCGCCGACGACCAGGTCGTCGGCTTCTTGTTCCTGCTCATCATCGCGGGCAACGAGACGACGACGAAGCTCCTCGGCAACTGCCTCCTCGCGCTCCAGCGATTCCCCTCCGAGCGGGCGAAGGTGCTCGCCGATCCCGGCCGCATCCCCGATGCGGTGGAGGAGATCCTGCGATTCGAGGGCTCGACACAGGTAATGGCCCGTACGCTGCTCCGTCCGGTCACGCGGCACGGCCGCACGATGCCCGCGGGCGACAAGGTGCTGCTCTTGTTCGGCTCCGGCAACCGCGACGAGCGAGTCTGGGACCGGCCCGACGTGTACGACATCGACCGAGCGTGGCCGACACATCATCTCGCGTTCGGGCACGGCATCCACGTGTGTCTCGGCGCCGCCCTCGCTCGGCTCGAGATGCGCGTGAGCCTGGAGGAGCTGTTACGGCGCCACCCGAACTACGAGATCGACGAGTCGGCGCTCCGGCGTGTGCATTCGGGAAACGTGCGCGGGTATTCGAGAATGCCGATCCGCCTGTGACGGATCCGCCCGTGACCGATCCGCTCGGGACCGACCGCGAGCAGATCGTCGCGCTGATTCACGAGTACGCGTTCCGGCTCGACCGCGGTGATCTCGACGGTGTCGCCGCACTGTTCGAGGACGCCGAGCTGCGCTCGACCCGGAGCGAACGTGTGCGGCGCGGCGCGGCCGAAGCGCGCACGATCTTCGATCCCGTCGTCCTCTACGACGACGGAACACCGCGGACCGTCCACCAGCTCACCAACGTCACCGTCGAGGTCGACGGCCTCACGGCTCGCGCCAGGAGCTATTTCACCGTCCTGCAGGTGACGGGCCTCGGCCTCCACCCGATCCTGGTCGGCGAGTATCGGGATCGGTTCGTGCTGACCGACGGCCGCTGGAACTTTTCGGAGCGGGTGTTCCACCCGATGCTGTTCGGCGACCTCTCGGGCCATATGCGCTCCTGAGCACGTCTGTGCCCGAGACCATCGGGCAGCGGGGAAGCGGTTACCTTGCCTGCGGTAGCTCGATCCCGCCCCGCCGCGGAGATGAGGGGAGAACGCGTGAGCAGTCCACCCACGCTGGTCGTACTGGGCGCATCCGGCGATCTCGCCGCCCGGCTCCTGTTCCCGGCGCTGCTGTCGCTCGAGTTCCGCGAGCGCCTCGAGGACCTCAGGATCATCGGTTACGCGCGGCAGGAGTGGACGACGGACCAGTTCCACGAGAACCTGCGCGCGGCCATCGACCTGCAAGCCGTCGACGTCACCAAGAAGTACTTCGACAAGTTCGTCGATCGCATCGAGTTCCACGGCGGAGACATCTCCGTCGACTCGCTCAAGACGCTGGGGAGCGTTCTCGACGGGCCTGCGATCTTCTACCTGGCGCTGCCTCCCGGCGTCTTCGCCGATGCTGCCGAGAAGATCGCGCGGGCCGGTCTGGCCGACGAGGCAAATGGCTTCCGGCGCCTCGTGATAGAGAAGCCGTTCGGCACCGACCTCGAGAGCGCGCTCAAGCTCAACGAGCAGTTGCACCGGCATTGGCGCGAGGATCAGATCTTCCGGATCGACCATTTTCTCGGCAAAGAGACCGTGCAGAACATGCTCGTGTTCCGGTTCGCCAACCGATTCATCGAGCCGGTGCTCAACTCGTCGCACGTCGACGAGATCCAGATCACGGTGGCCGAGACGCTCGGCGTCGAAGGTCGGTCTCGCTATTACGACAGCATCGGCGCGCTGCGCGACATGGTGCAGAACCATCTGATCCAGATGCTGACCTTCGCCACGATGGAACCACCGGCACTCTGGGACGCGGAAATGATTCGCGACCACAAGGTCGAGGTACTGAAATCGGTGCACCACGTCGATCCCGATGTCGACGCCGTGCGCGGTCAGTACACGGCCGGGCTCGTCGACGGGGAGCCGCGCGTCGCGTACCGAGCCGAGCCGGGGGTCGACCCGGCCTCCCACACCGACACGTTCGCCGCGGTGCAACTGCACGTCGACACGTGGCGTTGGGAAGGGATCCCGGTGCTGCTGCGGTCGGGCAAGCGGCTGGCCGCGAAAGCGCACGAAGTCGTCTTCCGCTTCCGGGAGCCGCCGACTCGCCTGTTCCGGCACACGCCGCTCGAGCATGCGGACCCGAACTGGCTCGTGTTTCGCATGAGCCCCGCTGAGTGCACGGAGCTCGTCGTCCGTACGAAGCAGCCCGGCCTGGAGCTCGAAGCCCGGGAATCGGTGCTCCGGGCGGATTACGCCGGCGCCGAAGACCGTGAGGCGACGGCATACGAATCGCTGCTGCTGGACGTGCTCGAGGGCGACCACACGCCGTTCCTCCGCTTCGACGAGGTCGAATGGTCCTGGCGAATTGTCGACCCGATCCTCTCGGCCTGGCAGCGAGGCGTGCCCGAGGACTATGTGGCCGGGAGCGACGGGCCGGCCGGTCAACACCGATTCCTTGCTGCCGGTCACTATTGGCGTCCGCTACAGAATTCGGTGTCGTAGAAGCGACTCCTCCTGGGTATCCCCTTGAAACGCGGTGGCTGATTCGGCACGATGCGCGGGACAGCCTGCGTTGAGCGACCAGCTTTCGCTCGAGGGAGGTGACCGTGCAGGTTCAGGATCGTCCGATCGTCGAGGCGACGCCGCAGCTGTTTGGTCTGGCTGCTGCGATTGCAGGTTTCCTAGGCACTGATATCCCCGTAGCTATCGACTGCTATGACGGCAGTCATCTCGGCCCGGCCGAGAGCGCGGCAAGGATCGTCGTCCGTTCCCAGAAGGCGCTGAGATACGTGCTCACCGGTCCGGGCGAGATCGGGTTCGCGCGCGCCTACGTCACGGGCGAGATCGACGTCGAAGGCGACATGTTCACCGCGCTCTCGCTACGTCACAATCTTCCCGACGTGAAGGTGACCGCGCGCGAGTGGCTCGCGCTGGCGCGCACAGTGGGGGTTGAGGGTCTGAAGCCGCTCCCGCCTCCGCCCGAGGAAGCGCGCGTGCACGGCCGGCGCCACAGCAAGGAACGCGACGCGGCGGTCATCGCGCACCACTACGACGTTTCCAACGACTTCTACCGGCTGGTGCTCGGGCCCTCGATGACGTATTCGTGCGCCGTGTTCGCCCACGCCGACACGACGCTCGAAGCCGCCCAGGCTACGAAGTACGAGCTCGTGTGCCGCAAGCTGGGTCTCCGCCCCGGCATGCGGTTGCTCGACGTCGGGTGCGGCTGGGGCGGTATGGCCATGCACGCGGCGCGCGAGTACGGCGTGCAAGCGGTCGGCGTGACACTGTCGACCCGGCAGGCTGAGTGGGCGCGAGACGCGGTGCGTACAGCCGGGCTCGCGGACCGGGTCGAGATCCGCGTGCAGGACTATCGCGACGTCTTCGACGCGCCGTTCGACGCCATCAGCTCGATCGGTATGTTCGAACATGTCGGTTTGGCGAAGCTCGACGAGTACTTCGCGCGCCTGTACGCACTCCTACGTCCGGGCGGCCGCCTCCTGAACCACGGCATTTCCCGACGACCGGGTCGCGCGGCGTTCGCGCGTCGCAGCTTCATTGATCGCTATGTGTTCCCCGACGGCGAGCTGCACGAGGTGGGGTCCGTCGTGTCACGAGTGCAGCGCGCCGGCTTCGAGGTTCGCAACGTCGAAGGGCTCCGCGAGCACTACGCACAGACGCTCCGGAACTGGGTCGCGAATCTCGAAGCGAGCTGGGACGAAGCGGTGCGGCTGGTCGGCCCGGGACGAGCGCGTGTGTGGCATCTGTACATGGCCGCCTCCGCGATCAACTTCGATGTGGCGCACACGCAGATCCATCAGGTGCTCGCGGTGCGCAACGATGCCGACGGTCGCAGCGCGATGCCCCGGCGACCCGACTGGGAACCACCGGGATAACGCGTGCGCTCAGCCCGACTTCTCGTCGTGGCCACCGAACTGTTTGCGCATGGCGGATAGCAGCTTGTTCGTGTAGTCGGCCGTCCCCTGTGAGATGAAGCGGTCGAACAGCGCGGTGGCGATGACCGGTGCCGGAACGCCCTCGTCGATCGCGGCCGTGACCGTCCAGCGACCCTCGCCGGAGTCGCTCACCCGGCCCGCGAACTCCGACAGGTCCGGAGACTCCTGCAGCGCGGCCGCGGTGAGGTCGAGCAGCCACGACGCGACGACGCTGCCGCGGCGCCAGACCTCGGCGACCTTCGGTATGTCGAGGTCGTACTGGTAGAGGTCGGGGTCGGTGAGCGGCGCGGTCTCCGCGTCGGCGCTACGGACTCCCGCCCCCGCGTTCGCGTGGTGCAGGATCGTGAGCCCCTCTGCATACGCGGCCATCAGCGCGTATTCGATCCCGTTGTGGACCATCTTCACGAAGTGACCCGCGCCCGCGGGACCGCAGTGGAGGTACCCCAACTCCTCGGGCGCGGCCTCGCCGGCGCGGCCGGGCGTTCGGTCGAGCGACCCGAGGCCGGGCGCGAGGGCACGGAAGATCGGATCGAGCCGCTGCACGACCGACTCGGGTCCACCGATCATCAGGCAGAATCCTCGTTCGAGTCCGAACACGCCGCCGCTCGTCCCGCAGTCGACGTAGTCGATTCCCCGCGGCGCGAGCGATCGCGCGCGCGCGATGTCGTCGACATAGTGGGTGTTGCCGCCGTCGATGATCGTGTCGCCCGGCGACAGGTGGGACGCGACCTCGTCGATCACGGCGCCGGTGATGCCGGCAGGGACCATGAGCCACACCGCTCGTGGTGCCGAGAGCTTGCCGGCGAGCTCCGCCACCGAACCTGCGCCGATCGCGCCGGCCGCGGTCAGCGCGGCTGTCGCCTCCGAGCTGTGGTCGTAGACGACGCATTCGTGACCGGCTGCCATGCTGCGCCGTACGAGGTTGGCGCCCATTCGCCCGAGCCCGATCATTCCGAGCTGCATGTCAACTCCCGTCCGGGTTGCCGGCCGGCGACCGCTCGGCCGCGAGTGCCGCACCGACGATCCCGGCGAGGTTGCCCAACTGCGCGATGCGCACTTCGCACTTGGTTTCGATCTGGTCCAGGAACTTGTCGGCGTGCTTGACGATTCCGCCCCCGATCACGATGAGCTCGGGCCACGTGATCTGGTGGACCTGCGCGAGATACCGGTCGAGCCTTCGCGCGTAGTGGCTCCACGAGAGCGTCTCGTTGGTGCGCGCGGCGTCCGAGACCCAACCGTCGGCGAGGTGTCCCTCCACATGGATGTGACCGAGCTCGGCGTTCGGAACGAGGTGCCCGTCGTTCAGCAAGGCGGTTCCCACGCCGGTACCGATCGTGATCATGACGACCACCCCGGGCTGGTCGCGGGCGACGCCGAAGCGCGCCTCGGCCAATCCGGCGGCGTCGGCGTCGTTGAGGAGCACGCAGGGCCGATCGGTCGCCCGCGACACCACACTCGCACCGTGCGTCCCGATCCAGCTCTCGTCGATGTGGGTCGCCGTACGCACGATGCCCGCGGATACCACCGCGGGGATCGTGCAGCCGATCGGACCACGGACGGTGAATTGCTGCACCAAATCCGCGATGCTCGAAGCGATCGCGGCGGGAGTCGCGGGCTGTGGGGTCTCGACGCGAATTCTTCCGGTCGCCTTCCCGCTCGTGACGTCGACCAGCGCGGCTTTCACGCCGCTCCCGCCGACGTCGACGCCGACAAGCGTGCTGGCGGTGGACTCGGTCGTCACGCGGGATCAACGTAGCCCGCCGCCGACTAGCTTCCGAGCCGTGCCGCCTCTCGAGGACTATGCGCTCCTGGGCGATCGGCGCACGGCGGCCCTGGTTTCGCGGGCCGGCTCGATCGACTGGTGGTGCGTTCCGCGGTTCGACCATCCGGCATGCTTTGCCGCGCTGGTCGGTACACCCGATCACGGGCGCTTCCTGATCGCCCCGGCCGAAGCGCCTTCGCGTTCGATGCGGCGGTACCGCCCCGGGACGATGGTGCTCGAGACCGAGCACGAGACGACTACCGGCCGCGTGCGCGTCGTCGACTGTCTTGCGCTCGGGCACGCGCGCCCGTTGCTGGTGCGGGCCGTCGAGGGCGTAGAGGGCACCGTCGACATGCGGATCGAGCTCACCGTGCGCTTCGACTACGGCTCGATCGTGCCGTGGGTCCGGCGCGTGAACGGCCGTTGGAGAGCAGTCGCCGGCCCCGACGAGCTCGAGCTCTACACACCGGTACACGTCCATGGGCACGGAACTACCACCGTCGGGCAGTTCTCCGTCGGCGCGGGCGAACGCGTGCCGTTCGTGCTGGGGTGGCATCCGTCGCACGATCCCCGGGCTGTTCCCGAGGATGCGGAAGCGGCCATCCAGCACACGACGGAGACGTGGTCGCAGTGGTCGGAGCGTTGCATGTACTCGGGCGAATGGCGTGACTTGGTATTGCGGTCGCTGCTGACGCTCGAGGCATTGACCTTCGGGCCGACGGGAGGGATCGTCGCGGCGCCGACGACCTCGTTGCCGGAGTCGCTCGGCGGGACCCGTAACTGGGACTATCGCTACTGCTGGGTTCGCGACGCGACGCTCACACTCGAAGCGCTCCTCATCGGCGGCTACCAGAGCGAGGCCATGCGCTGGCGCGAGTGGCTGTTACGCGCGGCCGCGGGCGATCCGGCGCGCCTGCAAACCATGTACGGCGTCGGGGGCGAGCGGCGGCTGACCGAGCTCGAGCTCGACTGGCTCCCGGGATACGAGGAATCCCGTCCCGTGCGAACGGGCAACGGCGCGCACTCACAGTTGCAACTCGACGTGTACGGCGAGTTGCTCGACGTGCTGTGGCAGGCGGCTCGCGCCGGCACCCCGCCGAGTGAGAACTCCTGGTCACTCGCCCGTCTCCTGCTCGACGTGCTCGAGACGCGCTGGCGCGAACCGGACGAAGGAATCTGGGAGGTGAGAGGGCCCCGCCGTCACTTCACGCACTCGAAGGTCATGTGCTGGGTTGCGTTCGATCGCGCGATCGCCATGGTGGAGCAGGCCGGCTTCGAAGGCCCCGCGGACAAGTGGCGCTCGATCTGCAACGAGATACACACCGAGGTGTGCGCCCGCGCGTATGACGCGGAGCGGGAAGCGTTCACGCAGGCGTACGACTCTCCCGAGCTCGACGCGTCCGTGCTGCTGATGCCCCTCGTCGGATTTCTCCCGGGCGACGATCCGCGCGTGCGCTCGACTATTGCGGCGATCCGCCGCGACCTCACATACGGCGGCTTCGTCCGCCGCTACGACCCGTCGCAGGCGCGCGTCGACGGGCTCGGCGAGCCCGAAGGCGTGTTCCTGCCGTGCAGCTTCTGGATGGTGGAGGCGCTCGCGCTCGCGGGCGAGCACGCCGCCGCCGAGGAGCTCTTTGCGCGCTTGCTCGCGCTCGCGAACGATGTGGGCCTGTACGCGGAAGAATACGATCCCGACGCGCGCCGGTTCCTCGGCAACTTTCCACAGGCCTTCACGCACCTCGCGCTCGTCGCCGCCGCGCACACGCTCGCGCCGGAGCGGTCGCCGCAACGGCGCCGCCGGCGAGACAGCCGCGCCTGATCACGCCCACAGTGCGGGCCGACTGCGCGCGGCTCACCCTGACCTAACCTGCGCCCATGCCGCTCGTCATGAACATCGTCAAGGGCTCGGCGGCCCGTCGCCTGCTCTTGCTCCTCCACGGATACGGCGCCGACGAGCAAGACCTCGGCGGCCTGCTGCCGTATCTCGACCCCGAAGGCACCTTCGCCGCCGTCATGCCGCGCGCGCCGGTAACGGCGCCCGGCACCCCCGGTTACATGTGGTACGACATGCTCGGCTCCGACGACGTCAGCGATCAGTTCGTCACGGCGCTGGCGGAGCTCGACGCCCTCGTCGACGAACAGTGCGCCGAGCTCGGCTTCGGACGCGACCAGGCGATCTTCGCCGGCTTCTCGCAAGGCGGCGGGCTCGCGCTGGCGCTCGGCCTCTACGCCGCGCCCGATGAGCGGCCCCGCGTTCGCCCGGCCGGTGTGCTCGCGATGAGCCCGTTCGCGATGACCGGGCCGATCGAGGACACCGCCCGCGAGGTGCCCGTGCTCGTCCAGCACGGGACGGACGACCCGCTGATCCCGGTGCAGCGGTCGCGCGACCTCGCCCGCGACCTACGCGAGCTCGGTGTTCCGACCGTGTACCGCGAGTACCCGATCGAGCATCAGGTCGCGATCGAGGGCCTGCGCGACGCTCGCGCGTGGCTCGGTGAGGTCGTCGGCGGCGCCCGGCCCGACGAGCCGGTGCCGGAGGATCCCGTCGAGCTCGTCCCCACGGTGACGACGGCTCAGTGGGAGAGCGAGGTGCTGAAGAGTGAGCTGCCCGTGATCGTCGACTTCTGGGCGCCCTGGTGCCAGCCGTGCCGGCAGGTGTCCCCCATCGTCGAGACGATCGCCGCGATGCGCACGTCGTCCTACAAGGTGGTGAAGGTGAACATCGACGACGAGCCCCGGCTCGCGCAGGAGTACGGAGTGCAGAGCATCCCGATGATCGGGTTGTTCCGCAACGGCCGGTTGGAGCGGGCGTCGCTCGGCCTCAAGCCGCGTCCGCAGATCGAAGCCGAGCTCGGGATGCTGGTTATCCCCTGAGCGCCCGGTCAGTGGCGCTTGAACGTGTCGGAGAGATCCCGCACGGTCGCCGCGATCGCGTCGGCGATCGACGATCCCGCGTTGCGAAGCTCGTCGCGCATGACCGGGTCGCGCATCGCGTCGCCGATCGTCGTGAATCCCGCGTCGAGCGCGTCGGTCAGCTGGTGCAACGCGTCGTTCACCTTCTCGCGCTCGTCGGCGCCGAACGCCGCGTTCACGTCGAAGCGGTCCTTCAAGGTCCGTCCGAGCTCACCGAACCGCTCGCCGACCTCGTCCCATCTCGCCTTCGCGTCGGCCATGTCTCCTCCTGTACAGCTGCGGGCAGGGGAGCGAGGACGCCCGTTACGGACGCGCTCCCAGTGGCACGAGGTCGGGCCGGTAGATCGTCGAGTACCGGACGTCGGCGCCCGTGTGCGGTGCTTCGATCATCGTGCCGCCGCCCACGTAGATACCCACATGGTGGTTGCTCGGCCCCGAGGATCCGAAGAAGACGAGGTCGCCCGGCTCGAGGTCGGCGATGAGGACGTGCGGGAAGCTGTCGTACTGCGCTTGGGATCCGTGGGCCATCGAGACGCCACCCTGCGCCCACGCCATCATCGTCAGACCGGAGCAGTCGAAGGAATCGGGCCCCGCCCCCGCGTACTGGTAGGGCTTGCCAATCTGCGCGCGTGCGTACGCCACCGCGGCCGCCGCGCCCGAGCTCGGCGCGGGTGCCGGTCCGGGATCGATCCCGACGTCGCTCGAGCCCGAACCGCCGCCGCCTCCACCGCCACCGGAGGTCTCGACATTGGCGGTGCGAACGGTCGCTTCCTCGGCGCGGATGCGCGCCTGCTCGGCAGCGGCCTGCGCCCGGATCTGGTCCTGTTCGATCCTGTTCGCGAGAGCGCGGATGTCGGACTTCGTCGAGGCGAGCAGCTGCTGCATCGAGTCGGTGGTCTTCTGGAGCTCGTTGCGCGCCGAGTCGGCCTCGTCCTGACGCTTCTGCGCCTCGACCTTTTGCTTTTCGAGATCTTTGGTCTGGATGCCGAGCTGTTCGTCGAGCAGGCCGAGCTCGTCGATCATGTGGTTGTCGGTCTCTGCGGCCGCCTCGCCGTACTTGGCGCGTGAGCCGAGCTCTTGGACGTTCGTCGCGTCGAAGCCGAGGGGGTCGCCGGTGCCCGCGCCCATGTACAGCATCGCCGCCCGGCCGCCGAGCTCGGACCGCAGCTGCGACTCCTGTGCCCGCGCGGTCGCGATTCCCTGCTCGGCCGTCGCGATCTGGCGATTCGCGTCCGCCACTGCGCTCTGCGCCTGCAGGTACTGCTCGTCGAGCACGTCGGCGCGGTCGCTGTTCGCCTGGATCTGCGCCTCGAGCCGCCGCGCCTGATCGGTCTTGGACGCGAGATCGCCTTGCGGCGAGGCCGACGCCGGAACTGCGACGAAAGCAGTGCCCAGAGCCAGCCCGAGCGCAAGGCTCAGGGCGAGGTGCCGGGCCCGCAGAATCCCGCCACCGCGGTGGGGGCTAATGCTCCGCCGCGACATGGGCAGCGATGCTAGACAACCACGAGCCCCATTTGTCACATCAGCAACGTTTGTGCTGGTCAGAGGACTCGCTCGGCCGGATTTCCGGGCTCAGCTGGCGATCGGCCAACCCGGTGTGGGTGACGGATCACCCCGGCCCGAGACGATGGGCGAGGTCCAGTGTTCGTGCCGGGCGATCTCGTCGGCAACCTTCTGCCACTCGCTCGGGCTCCAACCCTGCGCGGCGCTCACGAGCGTCGTGTCGAGCCTCAGGTGCACGAACGCGGGAAGGCGTTCGAGCCCGAGACTCTCGATGAGCGCCCGGTCGGGATCGCACCACAACAGCCAGCGGTCGACGTCGGCACCGAGGATGCGCGCGGCGATACCTGGAGGAGCGGGCACGCACACCACCGTCCGGACGTCGCTGTCGCCGAACGTCGCGAAGATGCGTTCGACAACCGGAACGAACAACGAGCCTTCCGGCCGGTCGGGGAGCACGACGATCGCAAGGTTGAAGACGGTCGCCCAATCGTCGAGCGTCCGCGTCTTCCCCTGATAGCTCGTGATCGGGAGCAAGGGATCCGGATTCTTCGCCAAGACTCCTCTAGCTCCCCATGCTGCAGCCCGCCCGAGGCGCGCCCCGCTCGATCGGCACGGGACCGGAAACTAGCCGCCCGCCGCGCCTGGTCCGTGAACGACGGCCGTCTTAGGCTCCGGATCCATGGGAGAGATGGTCACCTTCGTGAGCAATGGCGACACCCCACAGGGTTACCTCGCACTCCCGGCCGGCGGTACCGGGCCCGGTGTACTCGTGACGCAAGAGTGGTGGGGTCTCGTCCCGCAGATCAAGCGGGTGTGTGATCGCCTCGCCGCGGTCGGCTTCGTCGCCTTCGCGCCCGACCTCTACCGCGGCGAGATCGCCGAGCACACGGAGATGGACAAGGCGGGCCGCCTGATGTCGACCCTCCCGCTGGACCGCGCCGCGCGAGACCTCGGCGGCGCGATCGACTTCCTCCGCGCTCACGACGCGGTGAGCTCCGACAAGGTCGGCGTGCTCGGATACTGCATGGGAGGCATGCTGACGCTGCTCGTCGCGGCCCAGCAGGGGGACAAGATCGGGGCGGCCGCGCCGTACTACGGAGCGCCGCTCGGCAACGGTGCGCCCGACTGGTCGGGACTCACCGCCCCGGTTCGCGGCCACTTCGCCGACCACGACGACTTCTTCCCGCCCGACGCCATACGGGCGCTCGAAGCCGAACTGCGAGGCATGGGCAAGGACGTCGCCTTCGAGATCCATCCCGGAACCGGCCACGCGTTCACGAACGAGGAGAACGCGCTCGGTACCTACGACGCCGACGCGTCTGCCAAATGCTGGCAGTCGACGGTCGCGTTCTTGCACGAGCATCTGGACTGAGCACGAGCGTCGGGCCCTGAGCACGCCCTGCCGGGCCCGTGCCCGCCTCGGCGCGGGTGAGCGTCAGGGATCGAGATCCGCCCACAGCGCCGTCAGCCGTGGGCCGAGCCGGCGGAGCTCTTCTTGGTGGGCCCGGCTCAGCTGTCGCAGCCGACGGCTGCCGAGCGGGGTGAGCCGGAGCCGGACGACCCGCGCGTCGCGCTCGTCGACTTCGCGAACGACGAGCCCGGCATCCACGGCTCGGTCGACGAGGCCGACTGCACTGTTGTGCCGCAGCACCAGTGACTCGGCGACGTCGGAGATCGTCGGTCGCTCACGTCCCGCGTGGCCCCGGATGGCGAGCAGCAACTGGTGTTGCGCGGGCGTGATGCCCAGCGCGGTCGCTTGCCCCTCGCTCCAGTTGAGGAAACGCCGGATCCCGGTGCGGAAGTGCAGGAGTCGCGTGTAGTCGATGTCGATGTCCATATCGCGGTCGTCGTCTTCGGCTCGCGCTCGATCGGCGCGGGCGAGCTCGCCGTTCCCGGGTCCGGCGTCCATTGATATATCGTAATACGATATGTTTGGCCGCAGCTCACACCCCGGAAGAAGGCGCTCGGTCCCGGCCCCGGGCTGGTTGACCGAGGGCCTCGCCGGCACGTCGCCCGCACTGCTCGTCACCGCTGTGGTCGTCGGCCTGGCGAGTGGAGGGGTGGGCGGTGCCTACCTCCTGGTACTGCACCTGTTGCAACCCGTGCTGGGGCCCGATCGTTGGAGCGACGCCGCGATGTTCGCCGTGCTCGGTGCGACCGGAGCCGCGGTCGCGCTCATCGGTGCCGCGCTCGGCCGGCCGGGAGACGTCGAGTTGCTCGTGGACAACATTCACGTGTCGGGCACCGCTCCGGCGGTGCGGTCGCTTCGGCCGCTCCTTCCGATGTCGCTGTTGACGATCTCGGCCGGCGGTGCGGCCGGGCCCGAGGCTCCGCTCGTCACCACCTGCGGAACTCTCGCCGGCTGGCTCGCGCGCCGGCGCCGCCTCCCGGTCGCGGACGCCCGCGCCGTGACGATCGCCGGGATGGCGGCCGCGTTCTCCGTGCTGTTCGCGGCGCCGCTCGGCTCTGCGCTGTTCGCCCTGGAGATCCTGCACCGGCGCGGGATGCAGTACTACGAGGCCCTCGTACCGTCGATCGTCGGTGCACTCTCCGGTTACTCGTGCTACCTGCTCGTCGCCCGCGTCGGGGCGAAACCCGTATGGCACATTCCCGCGGTCGACGCCATACGCGGAGTCGACCTCCTGTGGGCGGCGGGCGCGGGAGCCGTCGGCGCGGCGATCGCGATCGCATTCACCTATCTCACTCGCGCCCTGCGACACATTCTCTCGAGATTGCACGTGAACGTCCGGCCCGTCGTCGGGGGTGTCGGGCTGGCCCTACTCGCGCTCTGGTCGCCTTACGCGCTCACCTTCGGCGAGGTGCAGACCAGGACGATCCTGGTCGGCGGTATCGCGATCGGCGTGCTCGTCGCCGCGCTGTTCGCCAAGCTCATCGCGACTTCTCTCACCGTCTCGAGCGGGTGGCCGGGCGGCTTCATCATCCCGCTGTTCTTCATGGGCGCAACGATGGGGCAGATCACGCACTATGCATTTCCCGACGCGCGCGTCGCCATCGTCTGTTCGGCATTGATGGCAGCGGCGAATGTCGGCGTCACGAAGACGCTGCTCGGTTCGACGCTCGTGGTAACGGAGATGGGTGGCCTACGCCTGTTGCCGACCACGCTGCTCGCGGCGGTCATCGCGTTCGTGCTCACCAGCCGCACGGGTTTGATCGAGACGCAGCGGGAGCGGACTCCGAACGGCTGACTCGCGCGTCAGGCGCCGAGCGCGCGCAACATCGCGGGCGGGATCTCGTCGCGGTTCTGGGCGAGGAGTTGTGCGCGCTGGATGTTGATTGCGTCGCGGGGGTCGCGCTCGGGCCAGCCGTCCCACGGTCCCGGCGGGATCTCGCCTTCGACACAGTGGCGCAGGTACTGCTGGAGCAGCCGTACCTCGGCCGCGCCACCGACCGGACCGTGTCCGGGAACGATCGTCTCCGCGAGTTCGGCAACCGCGTCGAGCACATCGGCCCACATCGCGCAGTCGCCCTGGAACGCGAGCGGGGTCACCCCGAAGAAACAGAGATCGCCGGCGAACAACACGTCGACATCGGCGACGAGGGCCATGACGTCGCCCGCGGTGTGGCCCGTCGCGGGCAGTACCTCGACGCGCGGCGTGAGCTGCGCGGCATCTGTGACCAGATGCGTGACCGGTCGTGTGCCGATCTCCGCGAGCTCGTCGAACTCACTCGCGAATGCGGGCATGAACGACTTGTACGCGTCGACGGGCATGTCGCCGTCGAGGAGCTGACTGGTCTGCGGCGAGCCCAGCACCGACGCCATCGGGAACGCGCGAGTCCCTCCGACATGATCCACGTGGGCGTGTGTGAGGATGATGCGGCGCACAGGCTTCCCGAGCCCGGCGACCGCGTCGGAGAACGGCTCCCATTGCGAGCGCACCATCAGCGTGTCGATGATCGTCAGGCCGTCATCGTCGGCGACGACGCCCGCATTGCTCACACCCGATTCACCACCCGGCTGCAGCCACACCCACACGCCGTCAGCCAGCTCGTGAAGGGTGCGGGTTGGGAACGCAGCCATGGAGGC
>DATJAA010000052.1:0-9188 GCA_035516815.1 Acidimicrobiia bacterium
GAATGGAGCCCGACGAACACCTCGAGCGAGAAGCTGCGACCGCTGCCGCTGCGCAGCGCGTCGCCCAACACCACCGGGTCGAGGCCGAGCGCCGCGCCGATCGCGAACGCGTCGTGGGCGAGCGCGAAGTGTGCGGCATTCAGTGCGTTGTTGAGCAGCTTCGTCCGGAGACCGGATCCGAGTGCACCCATGTGGAAGATCGGATCGCCGTAGGTCGCGAGGACCGGTCGGGCGCGCGCCACCGCGTCGTCGGCGCCGCCCACGTACACGGTCAGCCGGCCCGCGACCGCGACCGCGCCTCCGCCGCTCACCGGAGCATCGATCACGTGTACTCCGGTCGCGGCGGCCGCGTCTGCGATCGCGGCGCAATCGTCCGTACCGATCGTGGAGTGCAGCGCGAGGACGCTGCCGGCCGCCATCCCGGCCAGGACACCGCGCGGCCCGAGGGTGACGTCGCGGACTGCGGCGCCGTCGGTGACGCAGATGCCCACGACGTCGCTCGCCCGTCCCAGCTCGACCGGATCGGCTGCGAAGACGGCGGTGCCGGCAAACGGCTCGAGCGATTGCGCGCGCCGGGCCCAGAGCGTCGTCGGTACACCTTGCTCGATGATGCGCTGTGCCATCCCGGCGCCCTGGCTGCCGAGGCCGACGAAGCCCGCTCTGATCACTGGCGCTCCCGGGATCGCGTCGCCATGCCCACCGGCGCCTAAGGCGCTCCAGTCTAGAGCGACGTACCGCCGCCGGCGTATGCCATGGCTGAGCGTGGCTGATCAAGACGGTGGACGCCAACCTCTGGGCAGCGTCGTTTGACCCACCTCGATCAGGTAGCCGTCGGGATCGCGGATGTAACAGCGCATCTCGGTCTCGTGCTGCTTTGGCGGCGTCAGGAACTGGGCGCCCCGCGCGCTCCACTCGGCGTACACGGCTTGGATGTCCGCAACTCGGATGTTGAGGAAACTGCTCACCCGATTTGGGTCGCGCGGCGTCTCGAGCGTAACGGTCGGCTTGTCGTCCGTCGGACCTCCTCCGACGTTGATGATGATCCACGTGTTGGCGAGCGCGACGTAGGTCACCTCGTCACTCGCCTCGCCGGAGATGACGGTCTTCCCGCCCAGCACTTCGGTGTAGAAGCGGCGGGAACGCTCGACATCACCTGAAACGATGAAATGAGCCAGGACCATCTCCTCGTCGATGTTGCTCATGATGACCTCCGCTGTTGGAACGGACTCCATGGTCTCGCTTTACGCAGCCGGTACGCCTCTGGTCCGATGCCCCGCCGCGGCACGGTCGCCGCTAGCTTTCCCCGGCCGTCAGGTTGGTAACAGTGGGCCGATCGGCAGGTGTCCCCCGAATACGACGTCGCCGCGTCGCTCGCCATGACTGTTGATCGGCACTCGCCGTCCGGCGCGGGATCGGACATCATGAGCGCTCGCCGCAGAGCGGCGTCGGAGGCCAACCATGCGTCGAGCACTTACAGCACTCGCTATCGGGATTGTTGTCTCCGGCTGCAGCGGCAAGAGCGTGCGGCGGTCGAGGTGGCAAGTGCGGATGACACCTTGACGCTCGATGCGCCCGGGGCGCGCGGCCCCGCCAATCGCGCGAGCCGTTGCACTTCGGGGTGACCGCGCCAAACCTGTCCATCCGCGCTCGCAAGATCAGGCCGGGTGGGGCAACCTTTGCGGGTGGCCGATTCCGAACATTCAGCGGTCGTGCGTCGTTCGTTCGAGCGGCAGGCGTCGCTGTTCGTCGGCGCTGACTCGCCGTTCGCTCCTCGACCATCATCGACGCTGTCCTGGATCGAGCCCCTTGCCGCCGACATGGTCGTCCTTGACGTTGCCTGCGGTGCCGCGCACGCGTCGGAGCCGGTCGCTCATGCGGTCCATCGGTTGATCGGTATCGATCTCACCCCGGCACTGTTGCGCATCGGTGCCGAACGGCTACGCCAAGCAGGTGTCTCGAACGTGCTTTTGCAGGTGGGGGACGCGCAAGCGCTGCCGTTCGTCGATGAGTCGTTCGACGTCGTGTTCTGCCGGAGCTCTCTGCATCACTTTGCCGATCCGGCTCGAGCCGTCGAACAGATGCGCGGGGTCTGCCGTTGCGGCGGCCGGGTCGTGCTCGTCGACCTCATCGCGCCGGATGTGCAGACGCGTGAGTTGTTCGACCACATCCACCGGCTGCTCGACCCGTCGCATGTGCGGACCTTTACCGAGGTCGAGTTGACGGAACTGATACCTGGCGGTTTCGCCGAGCTGAGCTACGCGAACACGGCAAATATCCGGCTGCCGATCGATGTGGCGATCACCGAGCAGTCCGACGGCGAACAGGTGCGCTCGCTGTTGCGCGCCGAACTCGACGGGACCGGCGAGGTGACCGGCTTCGAGCCCGACGACATCGACGGGTCCATCGTTGTCTCGTTCACGACATCGATCATCCATGCACTCAAGCTCTGAGCTGCGGCGCACGCGTTTCTGCCGACCACGATCGGCTTCGTGACGCGGCAACGGTTGAAGCGCGCTATCGGGCGGGCCGCTCGCGCAGCTCGCTCTCGATCACGAATGCGGCCCGCTTGCCGGCAACCTCGAGGGCCTCGGTCGTGCGCGTCGCGCGGCAATGGACGAACGCGCCCTCGAGCAGGAAGATCACGAAGACGGCGAGCTCGCGCGCGCAATCGGCTTCGATCCCGGCCGCCCGAAACCGTGTGACCGCCTCGATGATCCAACGCTCGAAGACATCGGCGGTGGCGAGGCGGAGCTGCTCGTTGCTGCTCGCGACCTCGAGGGCGACCGTCTCGATCGGGCACGCGTCGGCGTAGTCGGTCGTGCGCAGCACCTCGGCCGCCCCCGCGAAGCAGTCGCGGACGCCGGTGACGATGTCGGGCGCGGCATCGAAGACGCTCATGACGAGCTCGCCGTACATCGCGCCCGATCGATGGATGACCTCGACGCCGAGCGCCTGCTTTCCCCCGGGGAAGTGGTGGTACACCGACCCGAACGGCGCGTTCGCGTCCGCGACGATCTGCTTGAGGCCCGTTCCTGTGTAGCCGTAGCGCATGAAGAGCGCGGCCGTCGCGTCGAGGATCCGCTCCCTGGTGGTGCCCGGTTGGTCCGGCGTCGGCACGACAGCTACTCTATCAGTAGAGCGATCTATCTAGACGTCGAGATCAGGCCTGACCAGGGGAGATGGCCAATGGCCCACGAATATCGGCTCCTGAGATTTTGTGCGCTCTTCTACGCCCTCGGGCTCGGGCTGCACACTGCCGACCACTTGCGTCGAGGCCTCGACACGGTCACGCCGCAGGTGCTGTGGATCGGGAACATCTCCACCGTCGTCGGCATCGGTGTCGTCGCGGCCGTTGTCGTCGGGTACCGGCACGCGGCGATGCTCGCGGCGCTGACCGGTCTACCGGTCGCATTGGGTGTCGCCGCGGTCCACCTGTTGCCGCACTGGAGTGCATTCAGCGACAGCTTCGATGGCGCCCACGGAACCGGGGTCACCGCGATGTCGTGGATCGTCGTGCTCATCGAGATCGCAGGCGCGGTCGCGTTGGGCACCGCAGGCATGCGAATCGTCGTGCGCGAACACGCCAACCGCGCCGGAGCCGCCTTCCCGTAGTCGTCCGCATGGGGTATGGGGCGCGATTCCGAGTTCCCCGACACGAGTAAGTTGCCCGCGATGCGAGGCTGCGACGGGGCATGACATCGAAGGCTGTGCTTCACCACGCGCGCTCGGCCCGCTGGATTCTCGCGGCGGCACTCGCCGTCAGCGCGTGTGGAGGTGGCTCGCACGCAACCGCGCCACCCGGCCCGCCGTCGCTCGTGGAGCAGGGCGCCGGCCTGGTCCAGGCCAAACCTTGTCTGGTCTGTCACACGACGAACGGCGGATCGGGCGCTGGTCCGACGTTCGCGGGCCTCGCCGGGAGCCAGGTCAAGCTGTCCGACGGCTCGACCGTGACGGCCGACGACGCGTATCTCGAACGCTCCATCCTCGATCCGGACGCGCAGACCGTGGCCGGCTTCCGCAAGGGATTGATGTCGAGCCTCGTCCCGCCGCACTCGCTCACGACTCGGCAGGCGGCCGCGATCGTCGCGTACATCGACACCCTCGCCGGCCGCCCGTCCGGCTAAGAGCATGTGGTCTATTTCCCGACCTCAACGAGCTTTGTAAAACCGGGCTCGTTGGGGCTGCTCGGACGGAAACTGATGCCGCGAAAGGGGACATGAGCCTCGTGTTCCTCGCAGACCCTCTTGGCACATTCAGCAGCAGTGAAGTGGAGCAGCAAGAGCGGCAACAAGCACCTGGTCTCACAGACCGGCCATGCGCTCGTGCGTCGTGTCTCGTTCCGGAACGCCCTCGACGTCACCGATGGGCAGTCCCAGCTGCTGTGCTCGTATGCGGGTGCGCGCCGGTTCGCGTACAACCATCACGTCGGGCGCATCAAGGCGAACCTCGATGCTCGAGATGCCGAACGCAAGGCCGGCGTCGTGAAGGAACAGATGACGCCGCCACTGTCGTGGTCGGCGCAGTCGATCATCAACGAGTTCAACGCCTGGAAGAACGATAAGCTCCCGACCAGCCCGGTCGGCGACGACGGCGGGCGGGGCCTGGCGTGGCGCGGAGAGATCTCCGCCGACGTGTTCGAGTGCGCGAGCGTCGACACAGCGCGTGCCTTCACCCACTTCTCGGAGTCCGAGAAAGGTGCTCGCGCAGGTCGCGGCGGTGGCAGGCATCACGGCCTTCGCCGCCGGCGTCAGCAGATCGCCTCGCGCAGGCCCGACGAAATCAGGGGAGGTCGTGTCGATCGTCGCGGCGGGCGACGAGGCGACTGAGCATCTCGGTGAGCCGCGCGTGCTCCGCCGGACGCAGGTATCGCCCGAAGGCCCTGCGCAGCGCAGCTACGTAGACCGCGTTCGCGTCGCGGAACCGGGCGCGGCCGGCGCGCGTCGTGAAGATGATCGATGCTCGCCGGTCGGCGGGATCGGGCCGCCGCTCGACCAGACCGTCCGATTCCATCCGCTGCACGAGCCGGCTGAAACCGGACTGGCTGTACCTGGGGTGCATCGCCCGTTGCAGTTCGCCCATCGGCAGCCGGTGGATCGGATGCGCGCGGGCGAGGTACGCGAGTGCCGAGAACACCCCGGAGTCCATCCCGGCTTCGTCGTCGAGCTCGGCCACGACATCGTGCAGCACGGATTGATACACGGTCACGAGGGCGGTCCAGCTCGGCAACGCGTCGACCCGCGTCGCGGCGCCTTCGCTCACGAGGCGCGGCGCGGGTCGTCGAGTACGAGCTCGAACTCGCTGCTGATGCGACCCTGCAACGCGTCGGCGATCGTCTCGCGAAGCTCGTCGGGAGGCAGGACACAATCGGCGCAGTTCACATCGTCGAGCACGAGCGCGAGGTGCACGCGCGCCGTCTTCGGGTTCGCCTCTCGTACGACGAGATCGGCGCCGTCGGCGCGAAGGAACCCGGCGAGCTCGTCGACCGCTGTCGCGACGTCGGCCGGATCCATCGTCATGTTCTGCGCACGACCGGCTTGCTCTGCATGGTGCTCTCGCCGAAGCTCGGTAACCCGATTGCGTGCAGGCTCCCGAGGCCCCCGCACACCATGGGCACGATCTGATCAGGTCGCTCGACGAGGTGCACGCGCCCGTGGCTGTCGACGCGGTCTCGATTCCGCAGCATCTCCGCGTTCGCATCCGGCCAGAGCTCGATCGACTGCCAGGCGTTGTCGCGCAGGAACTCGGTGAGGTCGTCGACGTTGGGGAACGCGGCGCCGAATCGCTCCGCCCACATCGGGTTGAACGCCACGACCACCTCACCGTTGCCGACGTTTCCGAGGAACATGTTGGCAAGGGGGTACGCGATGCTCTTGGCTATGAGGTAGAGGAGGTCGTGCGCGTCGTCGTTGTGGATGTCGGCCATCGGGAAGGTTCCCTTCCCGCCGTGCACGGTGACGACGTCGTCGTCGGCGGTGAAACCTCGCCGCTGCGCCAGCGACGGCCACGGCGACCGTTCTTCCCATTCCCCAATGCAGAAACCGAAACGGGCCGGTTGGCCGAACACCGACTTCGTCGTCTCGCCGGCGCGCTGGCCCCCGATGTTGCGCAGGCACAACGACACCGCGCGACCGATCGTCATCGACCCACGACCGGCCGCGCCGCCCATGCAAGAGGCGCGGTAGTCGATCGCGAGCTCATCGCGGCACGGACCGTTCACGAGGAGCATCGGGAACACGCTGGAGGTCGTCGTCGTGAGCCCGAAGGCGTTCCACTCCGGTTCCGACATTGCCTCCAACGCCGCGAGCACCACCGGGAACGCGGCCGGCTCCACACCCGCGAGCGCCGCGTTCACGGCGACGAGCTCAGTGGTCGCGACCCCGTTCACGGGCGGGAGCACGCACACCACGTGATCGGCGGGGTACGGCGACGCCGCGAGCAACGCTTCGACGGCATCGTCCGTGGCGGGCAGTTGAGGTACCCCGTCGCTCCAACGCTCCTCGATTGCACGTTCGTAGAACTCGCGCGGGTCGGCGGGTACCTCGACGCGTTCGCTCGCCAGCATCACGCCGTCGCACCCAGCAGCTGGAGGACCTTCGGGTAGTAGTCGAGTGCGATCTGCTCCAGCTCTTGGGTAGGACGCGCCTCGAGTGGATAGGGGAGTACGAGCACGTTCATGTCTGCGTGCCCGACGTGCCGGGCGACATTGTGCGCGTGGACCGTGAATTCTTCACACACGATCGCGACGACCGGCTTCTCGTGCTTCTCGACCGTGACCGCGTCCTTGATCGTGAACGTCGTGCACGATCCGCATGTGCCCAGCCCGACGATCGCCGCGTCGACCTGACCGGCGAACTCCTCGATGTGTTTGCGGTCGCTGGATGCGGGCTGCCCGACTTGCGCACCCGTTTCGACCGCGATCGTCTCGGCGCCGTCGCGCCGGAGGTAGTCGTCCCAGATCTTCGATATCAGCTGCCATGATCGCCACGCGCGATCGGTACGCAAGCCGATGATCAGGCCGGCGAGCGGGCGGTCGAGACGGAAGGTCGGCGCGCTCACCTCACCGGCGGGGACGGCCGTGGGTCGCCGGACCCAGATCGTGTTCGCGCTCATCCCGTGACAGTACAGATATATGCGCCCGCATACAATACGGTGTGAAACAGCACCGCGACGGGGGATGAAGATGTCGGCCGACGACATGAGCGACGATACGCGGCCGCCATGGTGGATGTCCGGCCTCCTCTACCCGATGGGCGACGGAACGGTCAACGTCGAGAGCCAGCGACCAGAGGCGGGCTCGGTGCTCAACCTCACCCGTTCCCTTATCGCGTTGCGCCGGCGTACTCCCGATCTCTGCACCGGGACGTACGAGGCGATCTCCGCGCCTGCGGACGTATGGGCGTGGAAACGCGGCCGCGGCCACGCGGTGCTGGTGAATTTCTCCGCGCAGCCGGCGGTCGTCGAAGGGGTGGGCGGCCGGGTGCTCATCGCGACGGACCGGACGCGCGACGGCGAACGCGTCGCCGCGTCGGTCGTACTGGGTGCCTGGAGCGGGTTTGTCGTTGCGCTCGACCTAGATTCCGGTGGGTGAGCGCGCCGCGGTTGCACCTCATCTTCGATGCCGACGACACGCTCTGGGAGGCGAACATCCTCTTCGAGCGGGCAATCGACGATTTCATCGCATGGCTCGCACATCCCACCCTCGAGCCGGCGTCGATCCGGGCGACGCTGCACGACATCGAGGCGGCGAACTCCGTCGCCCACGGTTACGGCACGCGCGTGTTCCTCCGCAGCCTGCACGAGTGCTTCGAGGATCTGCTCGAACGCCCTCCGACCGCCGCCGACCGCGCCAGCATCGAATCGCTCGCGGCTCCGCTGCTCTCGCATGCCATCGAGCCGATCGCCGACGTGCACACGACGCTCGACGCACTCGGTCAGCGGCACGATCTGTTGCTCCTCACGAAGGGCGACCACACCGAGCAGCGCGCGAAGATCGATGTGTCGGGACTGAGCGGGCACTTCCGGCGGATCGTCATCGTGCCCGAGAAGAACGCGGACGTGTACGCACGTCTCGTGGATGACGAGTCGCTCGACCCCGAGTGCACCTGGATGGTCGGCAACTCTCCGAAGTCCGACATACTTCCCGCTCTCGCGGCCGGGATCGGTGCGGTCTTCATCCCCAATGTGAATACGTGGGCGATGGAGCACGACGAGATCGACGAGACGGTCGAGCGGCTCATTCAGATCGATCGATTCGCAGATCTCCTCACGCACTTCTGAGGCGTGCGGCTCGGGCGCGATCGGTTGCCGCGCGACGCTCAGAGCCCGTGCACGGCGGGAACGAAGCGAGCGAGGTACGACGTGAGATGCACGTACGTGTCGCTCACGAGCAAGACGCCGAGGACGAGGAGCAAGAGGCCGGCGACTCGTTCGAGGGCCGGACCGGCGCGGCGCAATCGCGCCGCGAGCCCGGGTGACGACGCGAGCCCGAGCGCGGCGAGTAGGAAGGGCACACCGATGCCCGCCGCGTACGCGCTCAACAGCAGCGTGCCCCGTCCGACCTCTTCGCTGCGTGCCGCGATGGTGAGCGCGGCCGCGAGTAGCGGGCCGACACAGGGGCTCCAACCCGCGCCGAACGCAACCCCGACGACGTAGGGGCGGAGCACTCCCGTGACCCTCGGCAAGGTGGGTATCAGCCGGCGCTCGCGCGCCAGCGGTCCGCGCAGCACGCCGAGCAGGGCGAGGCCCATCACAGTGATGACGATGCCGCCGACGATACGAACGCCGTTCTGGAAGGTCGAGAGTGACGAACCCAGTAGGGCGGCCATTGCGCCGAGGCCGGCGAAGACGGTCGTGAAGCCGGCAATGAACAGCAACGTCGCCGGCACCGCGCGCGCGGGATCGTGCGCGTCGCCCATCTCGCCCACGATGATCCCGAGGTACGCGGGAACGAGGGGGATGATGCACGGCGCGAGGAACGACGCGACGCCGGCGCCGAACAGCGCGACGACCTGGGTGACGGTGTTGCTCATCGGTGGGGCATCAGCCGGCCCAGCGCCGCTGGTTCCTCACCCGAAGGTGAAGTCGTACGCCTCGAGGCCGGGTTCCTCGGCGATGACTCTCAGCTGATGATCTTGCACCCCGGGCGCGAGGATCAGCCGGTACATGTCGGGCGCGGTGACCGTCACGAC
>DATJAA010000053.1:0-11681 GCA_035516815.1 Acidimicrobiia bacterium
CCGCCGCAGTTGATGCAGTGGGGGTGGATCGACGGCGGGGTGCTGATCGTCCCGCAGTCGACGCAGCGACCGCCGAGCAGGCCCAGCATCTCGTCGGCGCCGCGCACGAACATCGCGCTCTCGGGCGGTACCCCCATGGGGATCGTCTCGCCGACGGGCACGAGCTGCCCCCGCGCCCGCAACACGTCGGTGTAGCTCGCCGCGGTTCCTCCGGAGAGCGCGTCGAGGGTCGTCGCCGCGCCCGGCACGGGCACGGCGACGTCGATCAGCATGCCGGTGGTGCGGCCGCCGCCCGTTCCGACGATCGCGACGACTCCGGACGCATCCATCGCGGCGATGCCGCCGAGGAGGGGAGCGGCCGCGCCCGCGTCGCCGATAGCTTCGTACACAGCGGCCGACGGCGTTTCCGTCGCCCCGACCTTGCGCGCCACGCTCGACCCCAGCCGGCCGTCGGGGTCGGGCAAGGACCAGGCGCGCACGTCGAAGGCGGCGAGGGCCTCGGTGACGACTTGCACGACGGGCAGGAAGATCTCTTCGCGGAACAGGCGCGCGTCGTACATGTCGCGGTTGTCGAGCTCGCCGTCGCCGCGGTACCGGTCGAGGAACGGCCGCGTACGCGTGACCCGCGTGCCCAGGGTGGCGGGACCGCTATCGCCGCTCGAACCGGACGCGTCGGCGGCGAGCACGAGTGCGGCCGCGCCCGCGCCGCAGCGCGCTTCGAATCCCGTCCCCGGGCCGGGGCGAACCGCATCCGAGGCGACGACGACCGCGACCCGCGCGGTCCCGGCGCCGATCGCGTCGGCACCGGCCGTGAGCGCCTCGAGGCCGCTGTGCGCGGAGCCCGCGCAGAGCGCGCCACCGACGACCGGTGAGAGGCTGAGCGACGCGGCGAGGAACGCGAAGCTCGGACCCTCCGCGAAGGGGGGCCGACTCGTTCCCCAGAACAGACCGTCGACGTCGCCCGGCTCGATGCGGGCGGCGCGCAACGCACGGGTGACCGCAAGCCAGGCGAGGGTCAGCGTGTCCTCGTCGGGCGCGCACACGGCGACTGCGCCGCGACCGCCGCGGCCCCATGCCGCGCCGGCATCGGCCGCGCGCATGCGCAACTCGGGAGCCGCGGCCCCGACCCCGAGAACACGAACGGCCATTCGAGCTCCTGCAGACGTCCTCGCGTGAACCTGCCGAGGTTACCGGGCACGGGGCCGGCGCCGACACTCCGAAGTGCGCGCTCGATCCGGAGCGCCGGGCGTACCATGGATGGGCTGCTCATCGATTCCGGAGAAGAGATGCGAAGGGAGAACAGACGGCGCGAGCACGGTCGTCGTGTTCTCATCATCGTGCAGAATCTTCCGGTTCCGCTCGATCGCCGCGTCTGGTTGGAATCCCAGGCGTTGCGCGACGCCGGCTTCGGCGTGTCGGTGATCTGTCCGAAGGGCCCGGGCGACGCGCGCTTCGAGGAGCTTGACGGGATTCGTCTCTACAAATACCGGCCTGCGCCCGCGACCCACGGCGTCATCGCGTTCCTCTACGAGTTCACCTACTGCTGGCTCGCGACGCTGTGGCTCACCGGCAAGGTGTTCCGCCGCGACGGCATCGACGTCATCCAGGCCTGCAATCCGCCCGACACGTTCTGGGCGCTCGCGCTGTTGTTCCGGCCGTTCGGGGTGTCATTCGTGTTCGATCAGCACGACCTCTGCCCCGAGGTGTACCAGGCCCGGTTCGAAAAACCGTCGCGCGCACTGCTCGGCGGGCTCAAATGGCTGGAACGCGCGTCCTACTCGACTGCCCGCGAAGTCATCGTCACCAACGCGTTGTATCGGGAGACGGCGATGGCGCGCGGGAAGCTGGCACCGGAGTCGGTGACAGTGGTTCGCAACGGTCCACTCCCGGACCGCTTCGTACGCGGAGAGCCCGATCCGTCATTGCGTCGAGGCCGTGCGTTTCTCTGCTGCTACCTGGGCATCATGGGCCCGCAGGACGGCGTCGATCTCGTAGTGCGTGTCGCACGCGCGATCCGCGAGCTCGGAAGAGACGACGTGCAGTTCGCACTCCTCGGCTTCGGCGACATGCTGGAGGAGCTGCAGCAGCTTGCGATCGAGCTCGGGGTCGACGACTGCGTCGAGTTCACCGGACGCGCCGACGACGAGATGGTGCGGGCGTGGCTCTCCACCGCCGACGCCGGGATCGTTCCCGATCCGAAGACCCCGTTCAACGACGTATCCAGCATGAACAAGACGGTCGAGTACATGGCGTTCGGCGTGCCGCTCATCGCTTACGACCTGCGCGAGACGATGGCAACCGCCGAGAGCGCGGGCGTGTACGTGAAGACGCCGGATCCGATCGACTTCGCCCGCACCCTCCTCGACTTGCTCGATGATCCCGAACGGCGCGCCGACATGGCCCGATTCGGCCGCGCGAAGTTCGAACGGGAGCTGTCGTGGCCGCATCAGCGCGACCGTTACGTCGCGGTATTCGACTGCCTGCTCACGCCGGGTACCGACGAGTGACGCCTTCCTCGATGCGAACGCGGACGCGGGTCGTCGTGTTCGCCGGGCTCGTGGTGGTGTGCATCGGAGTCGGTTTGGCGTACCTCGTGCACGCGCGGTCCGACAATCCTTCGGCCGGGCCGCCGACCGAGCAGACCCTCCCGCCCGGCTCCGGCCTGCTGGCCACGATCATGGGCGAGCCTCACGTCGTGTTCAGCAACACCGAGCGCGGCTCGAACTACAAGCACGTCGAGGTCGTACCGCTCGCCGATCGCAACGGCCCGCGCGCGGTCACGCCGCTCACTTGCGACCGCGTTGCCATGACCAACGGCATGGGCATCTGCCTCAAAGTCGATCAGGGTGTGGTGACGACGTACGAAGGGGAGATCTTCGATTCGTCGTTCGACGTCGTGCACCACTTCCCGCTGACGGGCCTACCCAGCCGCGCGCGCGTCTCGCCCGACGGCCACTGGGCCGCGATGACCGTGTTCGTCCGCGGCGACTCGTACGCGGGAACGAACTTCTCCACCCGGACGATGTTCGTCGACACCTCGACCGGTCGCAGCATCGGCAACCTCGAGCAATTCACGGTTACCGACAACGGCAAGCCGGTGAAGGCCGTCAGCCGTAACTATTGGGGTGTCACCTTTGCCGACGATTCCAATCACTTCTATGCGACCCTGGCCGTCGGCAACGACATCCACCTCATCGAGGGCGATCTGCAAGCGCGCACCGCACACACCATCATCAGCGGCGTGGAATGTCCGTCGCTGTCGCCCGACCAGCAACACATCGCCTACAAGCTGCGCGTCTCCGGGCAGTTCTCCGCCCTGGGCTGGCGTCTGCACGTCTTCGACCTCCGCACCGGTCGCGACACGACGCTCGCCGAGACACGCAGCGTCGACGATCAGGTGGAGTGGCTCGACGACGGCACCGTGCTGTACTCGCTGCCGCACGCGAACCAGGGGACTCCGCAACAGGACACGTGGGCCGTGCCCTCCAACGGCACCGGCGCGCCGCGGCTCTTCATCAGCGGGTCGTACTCACCCGCGGTGTCGCGTTCGTAGCCGCGCCTACGGACGCGCGCCGGGCGTCAGTGCCCGGGGGGTCAGGGCATCGCGCGAACAGAGCGCTCGCAACGCCTGACGATGAGCCGGCGACCGCGGCACCCGCACGACTTCATTCCAGGCGAGCGCGGCGCGGAACGCGAGTGTCGCCACCGATCCGTGGGTCCGGGCGTAAAGGCGCAGCTTGTTCACGACCGACAGCGCCCACAACGCGGGCGCGACATGCATCTCACCGCCGACGTGGACGGCGCACGCGTCGGCGACGTACCGCACGCCGAAGCCCAGACTCCGCGCCCGCTGCTGGAAGTCCTCCTCTTCGGAGTAGAGGAAGAACGACTCGTCCCACGGCCCGGTCGCGTCCAGGCAGGCGCGTGAGACCAGGAGCAGGGCCCCGGACGCCCACTCGACGTCGTGCGAATGCTCGTATTCGGTGTCGTCGCCGACGACCTGGCTCAACCGCCCGAATCTCGAAGCGCGCGTGCCGCCGAGCAGGGCCTCACCCAGCACGCGCATCACGGTCGCGTCCCGCCGCAACGAGTGTTGTAGCCGGCCGTCCTCGCCGACGAGCCGAGGTGCCGCGATGCCGACACCGGGTTGTTCGATGGCGTGCCACAGGCGCGTGCCGATCCCGGGTGCGGGCCGGGTATCCGGGTTGGCGATCAGCACCGCCTCGGATCTCGTGGCGGCGACCGCGGCGTTGATCCCCGCGGCGTAGCCCGCGTTGGTCGCCATCGGTATCCACGTCGCGTGCGCCGCGCTGGACGTGACGATCTCCTCGGTCGCGTCCCGGGAGCAGTTGTCGACCACGACGACCTCGTAGTCGTCGAAGTCGGCCATCGCGAGCGCGAGCGCGTCGAGGAACCCCGCGATGACCTCCTCGCTGTTGTACGTCACCACGGCGACCGTGATGCGCGGTGCACTCATCGACGATGAAACCGCGCCGGCGCCGCGCCCGCCGGCCGGCGCGACCGGCTCACCAGTCGCCGCCGAATACCGAGAATGACTTCGTCATTCCGAGGAACCGCTCGCGGACGAGCTCGGATCCGGGGAACAGGGTTCGCATCTCCTTGCGCGTGAGCAGCCGGATCGAGCGCGCGAGGTCGTACGACTCCTGGCGGTCCTCGACCCGCGAATACCAGCCGAGCGAGAGGTGGCGCAGCAGGAACGCTCGCGCCGGGACGGGGAGCAGCGCGAAGAACGGGAAGAGGAAATGCGGTTCCATCGGGAAGTAGCGATTCGGCGTCTGGACGTAGTAGCGCGACCCGATGCGGCGCACCTCGTCGGCCATGCGTTGCTGCTCGGCGAAACCACCGACGTGCTCGATCACCGAGTTCGAGAACACGACGTCGAACTGTCGATCCGTGAACTGGTGCATGTCAGTGGCCGAACCGACGACGGCGCGCATGTTCGGTTGATCCACCTCGACGGGCTTGAGGTTGATGAGCACGATCTCGACGCCCGGTTCGTCGCCCATGCCGACGGTGTGCCAGTACCCGGGTGTCCCGCCGGCGTCGAGGATCGAGTAGGGCTTCGGCACCTTCCGAAGTTGGGATCGGATGTGCTCGAAGCGACGCTGGCGGAGCCGGGCGGCGAGCGAGCCGTCTTTCCCTCCGGCGGCGCGCCGCAGCCGGTCGCGTATTCCGTTACTCATCGTTCAGGTCTCGCCGGTCGCGAGGTATCGCGACGCGTCGCGGTGGATCGCGGCGGGTCGAACGTGTCGTTGCGCACAACATGACTCTTTCTTCGAACGCCTTTCGAATCGGCTCTCTTGGGCCGTGACGCGGGAACCTGCCACCGAACGTGAGAGTCTGTTCTCGAAGCGTACGCGGCTTGTGCAATCCGTCAGCGTATCCGCCGCGGTGCAACGGGGAATCCCACACTGTCGCTTCGCGTTGGTGCACCATTTGCGGCGTGGCGACCGTTCTTCTTTGCGTCGCGATACTCCTTGTGTCAGAAGTCACGTACTGGCTCTGGCTTCGACGCGTGCGTCGGCGCGACGCCGGTGCGGGGCTGCGCGTCGTGAAGCTCGAGCTCGACGAACCGCTCGCGCCGGCGGCCGACGAGTCGGCGGCGGCCGGTCACCGCGCCGGGTGACGATCTGAACGCGAACACGCCGCGCTACCCTGGGTGCCCGTGTCGTCTCGCAACGTTCAATTTCTCGACCTTGCCCAGCTCCACGCCTCGGTAGACGAAGAGCTTCTCGCCGCGTTTCGCGGCGTCGTCGCCGAGAGCGGTTTCGCCGGAGGTCCCGCCGTCTCTCAGTTCGAGGCGCACTTCGCGGCTGCGCACGGCGCGGCGTTCGGCGTCGGATGCGCGTCGGGAACCGACGCGCTGGCGCTCGCGCTGCGTGCGCTCGGTATCGGTCCCGGCGACGAGGTCGTGGTTCCGGCGATGACCTTCATCGCCACTGCGGCCGCGGTGCGCCACGTCGGCGCGGTACCCGTGCTCGCCGACGTCGACCCCGCGACACTGTTGCTTTCCGAGGACACCGTCGCCCAGGTGCGCACCCCGCGCACCCGGGCCGTTGTTCCGGTACACCTGTATGGGCACCTTGTCCCTTTCGAGTCGCTGAGGACGTGGCGCGACAGCGGGCTGCTCGTGCTCGAGGACGCGGCCCAGGCGCACCTGGCCACGTGGAACGGCATATCGGTCGGCACCGAGGGCCACGCCGCGTGCTTCAGCTTCTATCCGGGCAAGAACCTCGGAGCGCTGGGCGACGGCGGGATCGTGCTCACACCTGATCCCGGAATCGCGGCGCGCATCCGGACGCTCGCGAACCACGGACGGGGCGACCACTACAAACATGACGAGATCGGCTACTGCTCGAGACTCGACGGCCTGCAGGCCGCGTTCCTCGAGGTGAAGCTGCAGCACCTGCCCGAATGGACCGAGGCGCGGCGCCGGCTTGCCGATCGCTACGCGGAACGACTCCCCGAGGGCACGCTCGTTCCGTGGACCGAGGGCGCGGTGCACCACCTCCTCGTCGCGCGGGTGCGCGACCGCGCCGCGGTGCAGCAGGCGCTGTCCGAGAACGGCGTGCAGACGGGCGTGCACTACCCGCACGCGTTGTCGCAGCAACCGGCGCTGGCCGAGTGGTCGCGTCCGTGCCCGGCCGCCGAGGACGCGGCGGCGACGGTGTTGTCGTTGCCGCTCGATCCGCTGATGGCACCGGACGACGTCGACTACGTCTGCGAGCAGTTGTCGCACGCACTCGCGTACGCCTGATCCGACTCGCAAGTCGCCGCCGGGGCGCCGCGAGCCGCCTCCAGAGCGATTTTCGTCACGAACGAACGACTTTCTTGCAGAACGAAACGCCGGACACCACGGCCGGTGGTCGATACACACAATGGGATTTTTGGGCGTTTCCGCGGTGTCGTGCCTGGTGGATGCACACCCGAGCCGATGGCTCACCTTTCCCATATCGTCACTTTCTGTTCGATTGGCGAGGGCTGGACAGCCCCGCTAATGTTCACGGTGCGTGCACGGGGTGGCCCCGACGTGGTTTCGCATTGGGCATCAGGTGGAGGTGCCGAGCCACGTTGGGAGGAATGAGGCGGGTCACGCATGGATGCCCAAGACGCGAAGAACGCGCCATTCGACATCGACACGGTTGTAGGGGACGTCTCATCGCGCCACCTGACCCCGGTCGGAGCGGCTGACGAGCGAGCAACGCACGCGCCCGGGTGGCAGTCGGCTCAACCGGTTCGGCCGCTGGCGCGCAAGGGTCGCCGGGGTGCGAAAGCCGCGGTCGTCGCCTGCGACACCCTTGCCATCGCACTCGCGATGACCCTCGCGGCAATCTTGCGCTCGACCATGAGCCCGCCCGAGGCGATGGCTCCGGTCATCGTCCTGTGCGCGGCGACGCTTCCCTTGTGGCTGTGCGTCTTCGCCCGCTACAAGCTGTACACGGCCGCCGCGGTGACGAGCGTGATGGCGGAGACGAACCGCATCGTCCATGCGGTCGCCGCCGCCACGGCGTGCACCGCGCTCATCAGCTTCGTCGTCGGCACCAACATCTCCCGCGCCTGGCTCCTCTTCGCGTTCGTGCTCGCGCTCCCGCTGGTGATCGGCGAGCGTGCGATCGTCCGCCGGGCGTTCGTCAACGCGCGGACCAACGGCACCATGCGGCGCCGCGTGGTCGTGGTCGGTACCAACGCCGAGGCGGTTGCGATCGCGGAGATGCTCGGCGATCAGCCGCGGCTCGGCTACGAGGTCGTCGGACTCCTCGAGTGCGGTCCGAGCACGCCGCCGCTGTCACGTGTGCCGGTCCTCGGCAGCTACGAGGACGCGGTCGAGATCTTCAACGCGACCGGCATCTCCGGCGCGATCATCGCCTCGAGCTCGGTGAACGAATCGGTCGCCAATCGTCTGGCGCGTGACCTCATCGAGCTCGGCTACTACGTAGAGCTGACCTCGAATTTGGTCGACATCTCGGCCGACCGTCTGATCGCCCGCCCGCTCGGGCGCCGGCCGGTGCTGTACATCGAGCCGGTCCATCGCTTCGGATGGCGTGCCGTTGCCAAGCGCGGGCTCGACATGGCGCTCGCGGCGTTCCTCTTGCTGCTCGCGTCGCCGCTCCTGGCGATCGTCGCGGTGCTCATCAAGCTCGAGTCGCGCGGTCCGGTGCTCTTCCGTCAGGTGCGGGTGGGTAAGGACGGAGAGCTCTTCGAAGTGTTCAAACTCCGCACGATGGTTGCCGACGCCGAGCTGATGCTCGAGTCCGTCCGCGACAAGAACGAGATGGACGGCCCGCTCTTCAAGATGCGCGACGACCCGCGGGTCACCCGCGTCGGCGCGTTCCTGCGCCGCACGTCGATCGACGAGCTCCCGCAGCTGTGGAACGTCCTCAGCGGGCAGATGAGCATGGTGGGGCCGCGCCCCGCCATTCCGGCCGAGGTGTCGCAGTGGTCGGGCGACGTCGGTAACCGCCTGCGGGTGAAGCCCGGCATCACCGGGATGTGGCAGGTCAACGGGCGGAGCCGGAGCTCGTTCGACGACTACGTGCGCCTCGACCTTTACTACGTCGACAACTGGTCGCTGCTCGCCGACATCGCGATCGTCGTCAAGACGGTTCCGACGGTGCTCCTGCGCCGCGGGGCGTTCTAGCAGCCACCGCTCGCGGTTCGTCGATCTGCCGGCCGGTCACGTCGGCGACCCTGCGCGCGTCGTCTCGTCGCGGTACCACGTCGGTTGCTTGCCCGCGCGGAGTTTCCACACCGCGACACCCCGGGCGCAGGCCCACACTCCGACGTAGCACGCCAGGTCCGGCCACATGGCGGGTTGGCGCGCGAGGACCCGCAAGCGGCCGCGGACCCCGCCGCGACCGCGGGCGCGGGAGGCGACGTCGGGGTAGCGACGGCTGAGCTCGATGGTTCCCATGAACGACCTGACCTTCACGCGTAGGAGGCTCCGTAGCGACCAGGGCGCCTGCACGACGTAGGAGCAGCTGTCCAGCCGCCTCCGCTCGTCCGGGGCGAACTGTCCCCGCACGAACACATCGTCGCCGACGACTTCCGGGAACGCGCCGAAACGGCTCCGGCCCGCCCGGGAGAGCGCGATGACGCCCGCGAGATGGGAGTCGGTGACATACGGCAGCTGCATCCAGACGCGGTAGTACGCACGCACGCTCCAGGGCCGCCCGATGGTGTCCATGCGCATCGTCGGGGAAGCCGCGAGCGCGTGGGGCTCGTCGAGGGCCGCCACGAGCTTGCGGACGGTGTCGATGTCGATCGCGATGTCCGCGTCGAGATAGATGCGCGGAAAGCCCTCCGCGTTTGCATCACCGAGATTCAGCGCGGCGATCTTCGACGCGGTCTCGGTCTCGACGACCCGTACGTCCGAGCCGGCGCCGCGCGCAACCGCTGCGGTGTCGTCGGTGCACCCGTTGGCGACGACGACGACTTCGAGCTCGCCGGGTTCGGCGCCTTGCAGGAGCCGGCGGAGTGTCCGCCCGATGACGGTGGCCTCGTTGTGCGCGGGAACGACGATCGAGGCTCGCACGCCTTACCTACGCGGTGCGGGCGGCTGCCCGTCGGAAGGCGGCGACGACCGCGTCCTGATCCGTGTCGGTCATCTCGTGGAACATCGGCAGGATCATCGAGCGCTCGGTGAGCATGGTCGTCACCGGGAGATCTATGTGCGGGTGCCCGGCATACGCGGGCTCGAGGTGCGACGCCATGATGCCGCGCCGGCCGGATATCCCTTCGCGGGCAAAGGCGGCGAGTACTTCGTTGCGAGGCATCGGGAAGTCGTCGGGCAGCACGATCCAGTACGACTGGTAATTCGTGCGGCCCCAGACGGGATCGTCGATGTGGGCGCCGCCGACGATGTCGGTGAGGGCCGCGTGGTATCGCGCCGCAAGCTCCCGCCTCCGGGTGACGATCGCATCGAGCCGATCGAGTTGCACCAGCCCCACCGCGGCCTGGATGTCGGTCATGCGGAAGTTCCAGCCGGTCTCGAGGTATTGCTCGATGACGACCGTGTCGCTCGCGTGCCGTGCCGCGGCGCTCACGTTCATGCCGTGCTCGCGCAGCCGGCGCGCCCGGTCGGCGTAGTCGGCGTTGGTCGTGAGCAGCATGCCGCCCTCGCCGCACGTGATGACCTTGCGGGGATGGAAGGACAAGGTGACCAGATCGGAGTGCCCGCCGATCGGCCGGTCGTGGTATGTGCTGCCGATCGCGCACGCGGCGTCCTCGACGATCGCGATGTCGCGGGGCCGGCACAGTGCCTGCAAGGCGTCGATGTCGGCCGGGACTCCGGCTTGGTGAACCAGGATCACGGCGCGGGTACGCGGCGTGAGCACCGCCTCGACAGTTGCGGGTGTGAGGTTCTGCGTCGCTGCTTCGACGTCGGCGAACACCGGATGCGCGCCGACGTAGCGCACCGCGTTGGCGGTCGCGATGAACGAGAGCGAGGGAACGACGACTTCGTCGCCCGGCCCGATCCCGAGACACAGCATCGCCAGATGGAGCGCGGCGGTGCACGAGCTGACGGCGACGCCGTAGCGCGCGTCGGTGCGCGCGGCGACGGCCTCTTCGAACGCCGCGACGCGCGGGCCCTGCGCGACCCATCCCGACGCGACGGCCGCCGCGGCCGCCTCGGCCTCTTCGGCGCCGAGCCAGGGCTTCATGACCGGGATCGTGTGCATTGCCTGTGTCGTCATGACGATGCCTTCTCGGCCGGAGCCGGCTCGTTCTTCCACCATTCGACGAGGCGCGTGAGGCCCTCGTGCAGATCCACGGACGCCTCGAAGCCAAGGCGGTCACGCGCGGCCGCGGTCGAGGCGAGACGTCGTGACGCGATCGCGACCCCGCGCGCGGGACCGTACTCGGGTTCGAGATCGGACCCCATTACGGCGAGGAGCTCGCGGGCGAGCTGATCGAGGCTCGTCTCCTGCCCGCTCGCAACGTTGAAGACCTCGTCGGTGACGTCGGACGTCGCCGCGGCGATGTTCGCGCGCGCGATGTCGTCGATGTACACGAAGTCCATGCTCTGCCCGCCGTCGCCGAAGATGAGCGGCGGCTGCCCCGCCGCGATGCGCTCCATCCAGCGGACGAGCACCTCGGTGTAGACCCCGTAGATGTCCATGCGCGGTCCGTAGACATTGAAGTAGCGCAAGGCGACGTAGTCGAGTCCGAACATCGAGTGGTAACTCCGGAGCGCACCTTCGTTGAAGACCTTTAGCGCGCCGTACAAAGTCGCGTTCGCGTACGGATGATGGTCTTCGGTGGTGGGGAATGACGCGGCCTGGCCGTAGACCGACGCCGACGACGCGGCGACGATCTTTCGCACCCCGTGCTCGACAGCGGCGTCGAGCACGTTCATCGTGCCGCCGCCGAGGACGTCGAACGCCAGGCGAGGGTCCTCCGCACACTGCGTGATGCGGATCGCGGCTTGGTGGAAGCACGTGTCGACCCCGCGCATCGCATCCGACACGGCGGCACGATCACGCACGTCGGCTTCGATGACGGTGACCGGACCGCGCTCCAGCGCGGTCGCGACGTTCGCGAGACGACCCCGACTGAAGTTGTCGAGCAGCCGGATCTCGGCGGGTCCGTGCTCGATCAGTTGATCCGTGATGGTCGATCCGACCAGCCCGGCTCCGCCGGTGACGAGGATCGTCGCGCCG
>DATJAA010000054.1:0-5024 GCA_035516815.1 Acidimicrobiia bacterium
GAACGAGGTCGAGCGCGAGCAGATCCTCGACTTGCAGGACCCGGCCCTGTCGACCGTCTCGACGGAGAGCAGCGACTTCGGCGCCATGCTCGCCAACCTGACGCGCGAGCTCGACGAGGAGGAAGCAAGCATGCCCGGCCCGACACTCACCGACCCACCCGTTTCGCCGAGCGCGCACTATCGCCGGGTCACGCGCGACCCGGCCGGCACGACCTCCACCAACACCGGCCCGGCCGCCGACGGCGGGAACGGCGCGGCCGCGACGGCACCGGCACCCACGCGTCCCGCGCCGATGGCGCCGACCGCGCTTCCCCAGGCCGAGCCGCGCTTGCTCGCGCTTGGCCTGCCGGCCGACCTCGCGCCGTCGACCGCGGTGACCGGCGACCTGCGCACCGCACTCTGCCAGCGACTCTCGCAGCTGCCGCCCCCGCCTGTACTCCCCCGCACAACGGGCGTCGTCATCGCGATCGTCGGCATCGGCACCGCGCCGATTGCGCTCGCCCGCCGGCTCGCCGACGAGCTCGACATCGATCCCGAGCACGTGCTGCTCGCGACTCCGGAGGCGATGAGCGACGTCTCCCACCCCGAGGAAGCCGAAGCCTTCCGCCGGAGCTGCCGCCGCCGCGCCGAGCCGACGATCGTCGCGTGCAGCATCGGCTCGGGCCGGGCCCAGCTCGCGTGGGCGCATCGCATCCTCGACCGGCTCGAGCCGACCATCACCTGGGCCGTCGTCGACGCGTCGGTAAAGGCCGAAGACGTCGGCCACCGGATCGCGCTGCTCGGAGGTGTCGACGTCATCGCGCTCACGGGGATCGCCGACACGGTCAGCCCCGCGGCGGTGCTCGGGTTGGGCATCCCCGTCGGGCGCATCGGATCGAACCCGGCGACACCGGCGGTCTGGTCGGACCTGCTGATGGAACGCCTGGAACGGTGAAACGGATCACGCGATGAACCGTCCGAGTGTCGACCCCGCGTTCACGTTCGGTGTGAGCCTCGCGATCTCCCTCGTGCTCTGGTACCCGACGCTACGCGGCGCCATGAACGGCAGCATCGAGATCACCGACGCCGGAATCCGTTACTTGATCGCGCTCGCGATCGCGTGGGCCGGCGTCTACGGAGTCTCGTCGCTCGTCGCGATGTACGCGAGCAAGCCGCGCGGTCCGGTGTCGACACCCCCCGAGCCGGGCGTTCGCGAGCAGGTTCCCGCGCGTCGCGAGGCCGACCCCGCGCCCGAGGAGCCGGTCGACCAGATCTCCGACAGCAACGCAGCCTGAAGCGCGTCGCCCTGAAGCGCGACGCCCTGAAGCGCGTCCCCCTGAGCGCGCTCGGCGGGATCGTTACGCGGCGGGACGGGCTTCGCGGGCCTTGCGGGCCGCCTTCTGCCGGCGGCGAATCATCCGGTGCCGCTCGGAGGCGGTGAGCCCGCCCCAGACACCGTCACCCGGCCGGGTCTCGAGTGAGTACTCGAGGCATGCTTCGCGGACGGGGCAGGCCGCGCAGACAGCCTTGGCTTCGCCCGCGTGGGCCTCCGACGCCGGGAAGAACACGTCGGTGTCGACGGCGCGACAGGCGGCGTCCTCGAAGAAATCGGTGTGAGACATGTCGACGGAGAGACGAGGCATAGCTGGCTGTGCAACGCCTTACCCCGCGGGACCATTCCCGTACACCTGCCCGATCTGCCAATTGTTGCCAGCCACGCCCGATCAGCCGGAAGTGGTCACCGCCGGCACCAGGATCACCGAGGTCGCGGTGTAGGAGCCGTCGCTGTTCTGCGTGCCCCGAACCGTCAGTACCTCACCGGGGGCAACATCCTTGATGGTCGCGGCGTCAGTCTTGGTGAGCTGCGACGACGCGTTCGTGACCACCTTCACGATGTTCCCGTTGGTCTCGGTGACATACACGTTCTTGCCGTCGACGAGCTTCACGGTGCCGGTCACGGCTCCTCCTGCGCCACCGAAACCACTCCCGCCGCCGAAGCCGCCGAACCCGCGCCCGGCCCCAGTCCCCGACCCACCGGTGCCGCTCCCCGTGGCGCCGCTGGTTCCGGTCGCGGCGGCGAAGCTCCTCGCGCGCGAGGCGGTGCTGGAGCTGCCGTGGTCCTCGTGCTTCTGGAGGAGCACTCCGCCGAGGAATCCGGCGGCGATGAGCAGCGCGCCACCGAGGACGAACGTGAGCGCGCGCGCACGCCGCCGGGGTCGCGGCCGGAACTCGGGTTCGTCATAGTCGTCGTCGTACGGCGGGACGGGCGTGCCCGTCATCGTCGGGATCTCGGTCATCGAACTTGCTCCTCGATCATTCGTGTCGTAATGCTTCGATCGGACGAAGGGACGCGGCGCGGTTGGCGGGATAGAGCCCGAAGAACAAGCCGACCGCCAGCGCGACGCCGAAGGCGAGCGCCACCGAGTACCACGCGACGACGGGCGTCACCCCGACGATGCGGAACCGGCTCACCCCGAGCCCCACGACGACGCCTACCACGCCGCCCAGGACGCTGAGCAGGATCGCTTCCACGAGGAACTGCCCGAGTATGTCGGAACGGCGCGCGCCGATCGCTTTGCGGATACCGATCTCGCGCGTGCGCTCGGTAACCGTGACCAACATGATGTTCATCACACCGATGCCGCCGACGAGCAGAGAGATCGCGGCGACGGCGCCGAGCAACACCGTGAAGACGCGATTCGTGGACCCGGCCGTGGAGAGCAGCGTCGCCTGGTTGAGCACCTGGAAATCGGCGTTGGTCGGGTCGGTGATGTGGTGGGTGGCGAGCAGGACACTCGTGACCTCGTCGGCCGCGTCGGTCATGGCGCCGCGCGACTTCGCCTCGATCGTGATCTGCGACAGCGGGGCGTTCGCGCCGGCGAGCGTGTCCTGCACGGCCGTGATCGGCGTGATCACGATGTCGTCCTGATCCTGCAGCCCGTTGCTGCCCTTCGGGGTGAGCACCCCGATGACTTGGAAGTCGATGCCGTTGAATTGCACCGTGGCGCCGATCGGATCGGCGGACCCGAACAGGTTCGTCACCACGGTCTGACCGAGCAGCGCGACGCGATTGCGGTCGGTCACGTCCTGATTGGTGAAGGCCGTACCCTCGGCAACGGTGTAGTTGCGAATCGTGAGGTAGTCGGCGTTGGTTCCGACGAATTGCGAGGGCGTATACGTGGCGCCCGAGTACGTCGCCGTCACGGAGGCTTCCGTGATCACCGGCGCGATCGCCTTGAGATCGGGGGCCTGTGTCTTGTCACCCAGCGCGGTGACATCCTTCGACGTCAGCTGAGACACCGAGCTCTGGGTCCCGATCGTCGCGCGACTCCCACCGCCCCCTGCGAAGCCGCCACCAGCGCCGCCACCGGCGCCGCCGAAGCCGCCCCGGCTGCGGAACACCACGAGCGTGTTGGTACCGAGGCCCTCGATCTGCTTCTGCACCGCGACCGACGAGCCGTTGCCGACCGCGACGAGCACGATGACCGAGCCGACGCCGATCAGGATGCCGAGCATCGTGAGGAACGATCGCAACATGTTGCCCGAAAGGCCCTGGAGCGCGATCCGCGTGTTCTCGCGCAGGTTCATCGCTGGCCGTTCGAGTGCACCACGACGCCGGGGGTCTGGTACTCGTCGCTGATTATGCGACCGTCCGACAGTCGCACGACGCGCGAGGCGCGCGCCGCGACGTCGGCCTCGTGCGTGATGAGCACGATCGTGCGGCCCGCGAGGTGGAGCCGGTCGAGCAGGTCGAGCATCTCTCTGGTCGACGTCGTGTCGAGGTTGCCGGTCGGCTCGTCGGCGAGGATGATCGCGGGATCGGTCACCATCGCGCGCGCGACCGCGACGCGCTGTTGCTGGCCACCGGAAAGCTCCGACGGTTTGTGCTCGGCACGATCGGCGAGACCGACGAGCTCGAGCGCGGCGCGTGCCCGTTCCGCCCGCTCGCGCTGCTTCACGCCCGCGTACACCATCGGCAGCTCGACGTTGCGCAGCGCGCTCGTACGCGGGATGAGGTTGAAGCTCTGGAAGACGAACCCGATCAGCCGGTTCCGCACCGCCGCGAGATCGGTGTCGTCGAGAAGTCGAACATCGGTGCCCGCGAGGACGTACCGGCCACTCGTCGGCAGGTCGAGACAGCCGAGGATGTTCATGAGCGTGCTCTTGCCGCTGCCCGACGCGCCCATGACCGCGACGTACTCGCCCCGCATGACCGCGAGGTTGACGTCACGCAACGCGACGACGGAGATCTCTCCCGCGTCGTAGCGCTTGTCGACGTGCTCGAGTGCGAGCAGCGGCCGGCGCACCGGTCAACCGCCTCGGGCGGTGCTTGCGCCGGTACCGCCGCCGACACGAGCACCCGTACCGCCGCCGAGCCCGCCGCCGAGGCCGCCGCCGAGGCCGCCGCCGAGGCCGGCGAAGCGTCCGGTGCCGGAGCTGAGCTGGCTCGAGATGCCACTGACCGTGCCCGACGACAGCACGACGGTTTGACCCGCCTTCAATCCACTCGTGATCTCGGTCGTGGTGTCGCCGCGGAGGCCGACGCCGACTGTGGTGGCCGTCTGCGTCTTGCCGTTGACGACGGTCACCGTTCCCGTCGATCCGCTTCCCCGCACGGCCGCGCTCGGCAGGTTGAGGACGCCCTCACGGCGGTCGACCGTGATCGTCACGGATGCGGTCATCCCGGGCTTCACGCCCGCGGGGATCTGGGTGAGCTTGACGGTTGCGAAGTAGGTGACCACGTTGCTCACGAGCGTCGAATTCACGTCGACGCTGCTGACGGTGCCGGCCGCCTCGATGTTCGGGAGCGCGCTGAACGACACCGCGGCGGGCTGGCCAACCTGCAACTTCGTCGCGTCCGTCTCCGCGAATCCCGCCTTGACCGACAACGCGTCGACGTTCGTGATGGTCATGAACGCGCTACTCGACGACGACGAAGAGGACGAGGAGGAGGACGACGCGGCACTGGAGGTCGTCGAACCCGTGTTGGCGGAGATCCCGCTACCGGAGACCGTCTGGCCGACGACACCGTTCACCGCGGTGAC
>DATJAA010000055.1:0-2995 GCA_035516815.1 Acidimicrobiia bacterium
AATCCGGGAATTCGGGTGGCGGCGACGAGTCGCCTCCGGCATCGGATGCCCCGACGACGTTCGTGACGACGCCGCCGACGTTCGAGACCCCGACGTCGGTTTCGACACCGACGACGTCCGCGACGGTTCCACCGCCGACCAGCCCGCCCCCGACGAGTCCTCCGTCCACGAGCCCGCCGCACGTGACACCGACGACCTGACTACGACTCGACCGGGCCGCGGCCGTCGCCGAGACCGCCGCCGGTCGCAGGCGCGAGCGCATGCGACCGCCGGGGAACCGGGTCGGTATGGTGCGCGGATGGGCAACGACGCGGTACGCGCGGCCGCGAACGCGATCGACTTGGCGGGGGCCGTCGTGAACGCCGGGGTCGCGAACCTCGCACGCGCGAGCCTCGAAGGCGGGAAGTTGTCGGTCGCGAAGCTCGACGAGCAACAGGTCCTCGCCTACGACCTCGCACATGCGGCCGCGGCCGTCGAAGCGGGCCGGGTCATGTGCAGCTACGCCGAGCACGGCGAGCTCGAATCGATGCTCGCCCGCGCGTTCGTCGCCGATGCCGTCAGCGACGTGGTCGCCCGTCTCGTGGGCCGCGAACGACTCTGGGGCGCGGATCCGGCAACGCTCGCGCCCGCGCACGACTTCGTCACCGCCCATCGCGCGCCGGGCTTCCTCGAGGCGCTCGCCGACGAGTGCGCGGCGCACGGCACGGGCCCGACGCACCTCGGGCCCGATTTCGAGCTCGTCGCCGATACCTTCCGCCGCTTCGCCGACGACAAGATCCGTCCCGTCGCCGAGCACGTGCACCGAACGAACGCCGACGTCCCCGAGGAGATCATCGCGGGCCTGGCCGAGATCGGCGGCTTCGGGCTTTCCGTTCCCGAGGAGTACGACGGCTTCGCGACCGGCGGCGAATCCGACTACATCGGCATGGTCGTGGCGACGGAGGAGCTGTCGCGCGGGTCGCTCGGCATCGGCGGCTCGCTCGTGACACGGCCCGAGATCCTCACGCGGGCGCTCGTCGCGGGCGGGACCGAGGAGCAGAAGCGGGCCTGGCTCCCGCGCATCGCGAGCGGCGAGCTGATGGTCGGCATCATGGTGACCGAACCCGATTTCGGCTCCGACGTCGCCGGCGTCAAGGTTGCCGCGACGCCGGCCGAGGGCGGGTGGCTCGTCAGCGGCGTCAAGACCTGGGCGACGTTCGCCGGCCGCGCCGACGTATTGATGTTGCTCGCGCGAACGGATCCCGACCGGTCGAAGTCGCACCGCGGCCTCTCGGTGATGATCGTCGAGAAGCCGCGCGCCGAAGGCCACTCGTTCGCGTTCGAAGACAGCCGCGGCGGGAAGATGGAAGGGCGCGCGATCGACACGATCGGCTACCGCGGCATGCACTCCTACGAGGTCGCGTTCGACAACTGGTTCGTGCCGGGCGAGAACCTGATCGGGGGCGCGGGCGGTCTCGGCCGCGGGTTCTACTTCCAGATGGCCGGCTTCGAGAACGGTCGGCTCCAGACCGCGGCCCGGGCGGTCGGCCTCATGCAGGCCGCCTTCGAGGCGGGCATGGCGTACGCCCAGGAGCGCCGCGTGTTCGGTAGCCCCGTCTTCGACTACCAGCTCTCGAAAGCGAAGCTCGCCCGCATGGCGACACTCATCCAGGCGGGCCGGCAGTTCTCCTACGACGTTGCCCGCAAGATGGCCGCCGGCGAGGGGACGCTCGAAGCGTCGATGGTCAAGGCCTATGTCTGCCGGGCCGCCGAGTGGGTGACACGCGAGGCGATGCAGCTGCACGGCGGCATGGGGTACGCCGAGGAGTTCCCCGTATCGCGGTTCTTCGTCGACGCGCGCGTCCTGTCGATCTTCGAGGGCGCCGACGAGACGCTCTGCCTGCGAGTCATCGCACGACGGCTCGCCGAAAACGCCCTCGCTGTCTAACCCGTCCCAACTGATTGGCGCGTGAGACGCGCCCGGCGGGAGTGATCGTGCCCACCTGGGCCATCAGAACGCCGGCCACCTGCCGGCGTTCGGCGGCGCGCGGGTGCCGGCGGTTCAGCCGGGACTTCTCGACATCCCGGCCCGCTCACCACGCACCACGAACTTGTGAGCCATCTTCCGGCTCGCCTCGTCGATCATCTCGTCGCCGAACATGACCGCGCCCTTGCGGTCGCCCTCGGTCGTCGCCTTCTCGTAGGCCTCCAGAATGTCGAACGCGCGGTCGAACTGCTCCTGGGTCGGCGTGAAGACTTCGTTGATCACCTTCACCTGATCGGGATGGAGGGCCCACTTGCCGTCGTAGCCGAGGATCCGCGGGCGCATGGCGTAGTCGCGCAGCTGCTCGAGCTCGCGGATCTTGAGGAAGGGGCCGTCGATCACCTGCAGACCGTTCGCGCGACCGGCCATGAGGATCCGCGAGAACACATAGTGGAAGTGATCGCCGGGATACTCCGGGATCTGAACGCCACCGGTGAGTACGGGCATCTCGGTGGACGCGGCGAAATCGGCGGGGCCGAAGATGATCGTCTCGAGGCGATCGGACGCCGCGCAGATCTCGTCGACGTTGATCAGCCCGCGCGCGGTCTCGATCTGCGCCTCGATGCCGACACGCGATTGACGGCCGGTCGACTTTTCGATCTGGGTGAGCAGCATGTCGAGCGCCTGCACCTGCGCGGCCGACTCGACCTTCGGCAACATGAGCTCGTCGAGACGCTCGGACGCTCCTTCGACGACCGAGATGACGTCGCGGTACGTCCACTCGGTGTCCCAAGCGTTGACCCGCACGCAGAGCACCGTGTCGCCCCAGTCGAGGTCGTTGATCGCCTTGACGATCTTGTCGCGTGCGGCGGGTTTCTCGAGCGGCGAGACGGCATCCTCGAGGTCGAGGAACACCATGTCGGCTCCGAGGCCGGGCGCTTTGCCCAGCATCTTCTCGCTCGAGCCCGGGACCGACAGGCAGGAGCGTCGCGGCAGGTTGCGACTGCGTTCGGACATTGCCGAAGGGTACCG
>DATJAA010000056.1:0-16309 GCA_035516815.1 Acidimicrobiia bacterium
GGGCGCAGTGGTCGAGCGGCATCCCGTGGAGAAGGACGCGACGGATCTGGAGCTCGCGTTCGACCTGGCGCGTGACCGGGGCGTGCAGTCGGTCACGGTGGTCGGTGGTGGCGGAGGCCGCGTCGATCACTTCCTCGCCAATGTCGCGCTGCTCGCGTCGAGCCGGTTCTCGGATCTCGTCGTCGACGCGCGTATCGGTGATGCCCACGTATCGGTGGTGCAGGGCGGTCGGCCGGCGCTAGCCGTCGTCGGCGCGATCGGGTCGTTGATCACGCTGCTCGCCGTCGGCGGCGACGCGTGCGGCGTCACGACGACGGGACTGCAATACCCGCTCCACGGCGCGACCTTGCGGCCGGGTTCCTCGCGCGGCGTCAGCAACGTGCTCGTCTCGGAACGAGCGACCGTCGAGCTCGAGCAGGGCACCCTGCTCGTCATTCATGTCTTCGGAGGAACGAGATGAAGCGCGCCCGTACCGCGAGCCTCGCCTTCGCGTTGCTGATCGCGGCGGCAGCCTGCGGGAGCAGTGGCGGCCATCCGGCCGCGTCGGCGCCGGCGGGCTCGCCGACGACCGTCGCTCCCAAGATCACGACCGTTCGCCTGCTCACCCACAGCTCGTTCGCGGCGTCGAAGGATGTCCTCGCAGCGTTCACGCGCGAGACCGGCTACAAGGTCAAGCTCGTGCAGCCCGGCGACGCGGGCGTGATGGTGAACGAGGCGATCCTGCGCCGCAACGATCCGGTCGCCGACGCGCTCTTCGGCGTCGACAACACCTTCCTGACCCGGGCGCTCGACGCGGGAATCTTCGAGCCGTACGTCGCGCCCGGCCTCGGATCGGTTCCAGCCGCGCTGCGGGTCGATCCTCAGCACCGCGTCACGCCCATCGACGACAGCGACGTTTGCGTCATCGACGACAAGTCGTGGTTCGGCCACGACGGCCGTCCGCCGGCGCCGACGACGCTCGACGATCTGACCGACCCGCGCTACAAGAACCTCACCGTCGTCGAGAACGCGGCGACGTCGTCGCCCGGGCTCGCGTTCTTGCTCGAGACCATCGCGAGAAAGGGTGAGAGCGGCTGGACCGGCTACTGGCGCGCCTTGAAGCAGAACGGAGTTCATGTCGACGACGATTGGACGACGGCGTACGAGAGCGATTTCACGGCCGGCGGGGGCGGCGGTGACCGTCCGATCGTCGTGTCCTACGGCTCCGACCCCGTCGCCGACGTCGTCGGCTCCAGCCCGCACCGCGACACGCCGAAGGTGGGCGTGCTCGCGTCGACGTGCTTCCGGCAGATGGAGTTCGCGGGGGTGCTCCACGGCGCCCACAACGTCGCCGGCGCGCAGGCGCTGATCGACTTCATGTTGACGCGGCGCTTCCAGGACGACATGCCGCTCCAGATGTACGTGAATCCGATCGTCGCGGGCGCGCAGCCGCCCGCGGTGTACAGGAAGTGGGTGGTCGACCCGCCCGGCGCGAGCTCGATCGACCCTGCGGTGATCTCCGCGAAGCGCAACGACTGGATCCGGGAGTGGACGGATCTCGTCGTGCGGTGACCGGCACCGCGGCGGTAACGCGAGAGGTGCGTGGCGCGCGCCTGGCGCGAGCCGCGCAGATTGCCGTCCCGCTCGCGTTCCTCGGCGTGTTCTTCGCCTGGCCGCTGGCCGCGATCCTCGCCCGGTCGTTGCGGCCGGGCGCGATCGTCGACGTGTTCACCGACGCGTCCCTGCGGCAAGTCGTGTGGTTCACGCTTTGGCAGGCCGCGCTGTCGACTGCGCTCACGCTCGTAGCCGGTCTGCCGGCGGCCTACGTCGTGGCGCGCTACGACTTCCCGGGCCGGCGGGCGTTCCTGGCCTTCGTCACGATTCCGTTCGTGCTGCCGACCGTGGTCGTCGCCACCGCCTTCCTCGTGTTGCTCCGGTCCGGCGGTCCGTTGGCGTTCCTGCACTGGCAGCCCGGCGTCGTACCGATGTTGATCGCGCACGTCTTCTTCAACGTCGCGGTCGTGGTGCGCACCGTCGGCGGGTTCTGGGCCAATCTCGATCCGCGACGCGAGGAAGCGGCCCGCATGCTGGGCGCTTCGCGTGTCCGGACGTTCACCGCGGTGACCCTGCCCTTGCTCGCGCCCGCGATCCTCGCAGCCGCGTCGATCGTCTTTCTGTTCACCTTCACCTCGTTCGGCGTCGTGCTGTTGCTGGCCGGTCCGGCCCACTTCACGATCGAGACCGAGATCTACCGCCAGGCGTTCGCGTTCCTCGATCTGCGCACCGCGGCCGCGCTCGCACTCGTCCAGATCGTCGCGGTTCTCGTGATCGTCACCGCGCTGGCGCGACTCCAGGAACGCCGATCGGTCGCGCAGCGAATCGTCGGTGGCGCGGACGTGGCGCGGCGCCCGCGCGGTCGTGAGCGAATCGTCGTCGCGTCGATCCTCGGGGTGACGACGGTGTTCCTGGCCGCGCCACTCGCCGTGCTCGTCTGGCGCTCGGTCCGGGTGGGCGGCCGGTTCACGCTCGGCTCGTATCGCGCCCTCGGCTCGAGCGCCTCCGCGTCGACACTGTTCGTGTCGCCCTGGGCCGCGGTGGCGAACTCGGTCAAGTTCGCGTTGATCGCCACCGCGATCGCGCTCGTCGTCGGCGGGCTGGCATCGGTCGCGATCGCCGCGCGCCCCGGTCGCTCCTCGCGAACGATGGACGCGTTCCTGATGCTCCCGCTCGGCACGTCGGCAGTCACGATCGGGTTCGGGTTCCTCATCGCCTATCAACATGCGCCCGGCTGGCTCGCGGATACGTGGCTGCTCGTTCCGATCGCGCACTCGATCGTTGCCATCCCGTTCGTCGTGCGCACCGTCGTGCCCGCGTTGCGCCGGATCGACCCCCGCCTGCGCGACGCGGCGACGATGTTGGGCGCGGCGCCCCGGCGCGTCTGGCGCGAGATCGATCTCCCGATTACCGCGCGCGCCTTCGTGGTGGCGGCCGGCTTCTGCGCGGCAGTGTCCCTCGGCGAGTTCGGCGCGACGCTCTTCATCGCGCGGCCCGACTGGCCGACGGTTCCCATTGCAATCGACCGGTTCCTCGTCAAGCCCGGTCAGATCTATCTCGATCAGGCGCTCGCCATGTCGGTCGTTCTCATGCTGCTGACCGCGGTCGTGATCTTCGCGATCGAGCGCGTCCGCGTCCGGGATCTGGGGGAGATCTGATTGCTGACGATCGCGGGCGCGGTGGTGAAGTTCGGCGCGCGGCGAGTGCTCGACGGTGTCGATCTCGAGCTCGGCGACGGCGAGACGGTCGTGGTACTCGGCCCGAGCGGATCGGGCAAGACCACGCTCCTGCGCGCGGTCGCCGGCCTTCAGCAGCTCGACGAGGGCCGGGTGGCTTGGGACGCCGACGACCTCGCGGGCGTCGCACCGCACCGGCGCCGGTTCGGCTTGATGTTTCAGGAGTACGCGCTGTTCCCGCACCGGGATGTCGCCGGCAACGTGGAGTTCGGCCTCCGCATGGGACCCGCCGACCGCTCAGCACGCGCGCGGCGGGTTGACGAGGTCCTCGAGCTCGTCGGTCTCGCCGACCTGCGCGACCGTCGGGTCGCGTCGCTCTCGGGGGGCGAGCAACAACGGGTCGCGCTCGCGCGAGCGTTGGCGGTGTCGCCCCGCCTGCTGATGCTCGATGAACCGCTCGGCGCGCTCGATCGGGTCTGGCGGCGGCGGCTCCTGGACGAGCTCCGCGCGATTCTCGACCGTGCCGCGTTGAGTGCGCTGTATGTCACCCACGATCACGAGGAGGCCTTCGCGATCGCGCACCGCATCGCGATCATGCGAGAGGGGCGGATCGTGCAGGTCGCCGAGCCGCCGGAGATCTGGCGCGCGCCCGCCGACGCGTGGACTGCTCGGTTCCTCGGGTTCGGCCCGGTCGTCGACGGCGAGGTCTGCGGCACGCAGTTACACACGCCGTGGGGAGCGATTGCGATCACCCGCCGTCTCCCGAGCGCGGGGGCGGCCGTCGAGGTCGTGCTGCGGCCCGACGCGGTTCGTCTCGATGAGTCGGGTCCGATCGAAGCGTTGATCACGCGCGCGATGTTCGCCGGTACGCGCGTCGAGCTCACGGCCGCGCCCCTCACCGGCCCCCCGATCGAGGTCGTCGTCGCGGCCGCGGGCGCGCCGCACGTGGGTGAGCACGTGCATTTGACGATCGACCCCGCCGCAGTGCTGCTCTATCCTCGTGGGGCAGACTGACGCCCCATGGCGACCAAGGCGGCGATTGCAGACGGGGCGCGCGAGCTCGCCCGGCGTGACCGGGTGCTCAAGCAGATGCTGCGCGATCACGGTGTGCCCGACCTGCATCCGCAACGACCGCGCCGCTCGCATTTCGCGCAGCTCGCGCGGATGATCTGCTACCAGCAGCTCGCGGGGCGAGCCGCGGCTGCGATCCACGGGCGGTTCGAGGCGCTGTTCGACGGCCCGCCGACCGCCGGCGCCGTGCTCGCCTTGCCGTTCGAGACGCTGCGCGGCGTCGGGCTGTCGACCGCGAAGGCGACGTCCATCCGCGACCTCGCGGAGAAGGTCGATGCCGGACTCGTCGAGCTCGACCGCGTCGCGCGGCTGTCCGACGCGAAGGTCGTGCAGGAATTGGTGCTGGTGCGCGGGATAGGGGAGTGGACCGCGCACATGTTCCTGATGTTCCAGATGTCCCGGCTCGATGTGTGGCCGACGCTCGACTTCGGTGTGCGCAGCGGTTACCGCATCATGTACCGGCTGGAAGAGATGCCGACGCCGAAGCAACTCCAGCCACTCGGCGACCGATTCGAGCCCTACCGCTCGCTCGTCGCGTGGTACTGCTGGCGCGCGGCCGACACGACCGTCCCGGACTGAATCCTCCGCCTCGCGTCGGCGGTCGCGAGTGCTACGCCACCGCGCCCGACGACCGCAGGCGGGCGACCTCGACGAGGTCGAAGCCCCACGCGGCGAGGGTGTCGTCCGTGTGCGCGCCGGGCTTCACCGGTGCGCCCTGCACTTCGCTCGGCGTGCGGCTGAACCGCGGCGCGGGCGCAGGGTGCGGCACGCCGTCGACGTCGACGAACATCGCGCGCTCGACGTTGTGCGGATGCGTACGCGCCTCCGACATCGGCAACACCGGAGCGAAGCACACCTCGGTGCCCGCGAAGAACGTGATCCATTCGTCGCGGGTCTTGGTCCGGAACAGGGCGGAGAGACGCTCCTTCAGCGCGGGCCAGTGGCTCATGTCCATCTGCGCGGCCGGCTCGAGGTCGTCGAAGCCGAGCGGCCCGACCAGCCGTAGAAAGTTCGCGTAGAACTTGGGCTCGTACGCCGCGAGCGACACGTAGCCGCCGTCGGCCGTCTCGTAGACGTTGTAGAAGTGCGCGCCGCCGTCGAGCAGGTTGGTTCCGCGCGGGCCCCAGCCGCCGATGGAGTCGATGCCCCAGAAGATGCTCATCAGCTGCGCGCTGCCGTCGACCATGGCGGCATCGACCACCTGGCCGGTGCCCGAGCGTGCCCGCTCGACGAGGGCGGCGAGGATCCCCATGACGACGAGTGACCCGCCCCCTCCGAAATCGGCGAGGAGATTGATCGGCGGCACGGGGGCGTGACCCTCCGGGCCGAGGTGCCACAGGACACCCGCGACCGAGAGGTAGTTCACGTCGTGGCCCACGTCGCCGGAGAGCGGGCCCGTCTGCCCCCAACCCGTCATGCGCGCGTAGACGAGCGCAGGGCTCCGCGCCCGGCACGCGTCGGGACCGACACCGAGCCGCTCCGCGACACCGGGACGGAATCCCTCCAGTAGCACGTCGGCGCGCTCGCACAGCCGCAGCACGACCTCCGCGCCCTCGGGATGCTTCAGGTCGACACCCACACTGCGACGGCCGCGGTCGATCACCGAGATCGCCGACGCGCTTCCGCCTGCCACCGTGCGGCCCGTTGCAACGTCGGTGGCGCGGTCGACGCGCAGCACCTCCGCGCCGAGATCGGACAGCAGCATGCCGGCGAACTGCACCGGTCCGATGTTCGGCAGCTCGATCACCTTGATGCCCGCCAGCGGACCCATCACCCTCCCATCAGTGGGCACCACCACACCCCGTAGAGAAGCCTGAGCGTGCCAACAGTTGGCGGTGGTTGCACGTTGAGCTACACCTTGAGGAGGCGCGCGGCGTTCTCGTAGAGGAATTTCGGCCAGACGTGATCCCGGAACGGCACGTGGGGCAGCTCGGCGAAGATGCGGTCGATGTCGAGGCCCATCGGGTAATAGCCCGCGTATATGACCTTGTCGGCGCCGCGCGTGTTCGCGAAATGGATGATGTCCTTGTTGTAGTGCTTGGGCGCGAACGCGGAGGTGGAGTAGTGGAGGTTGGGCCACTTCAAGAGCAGCTTGACCATCAGCTCGCTCCACGGCTCGCCGCCGTGGCGCGTGACGATCTTCAGCTCCGGGAAGAACCAGCACACCTCGTCGAGGAGCGCGACCTCCTGCGGCGCGAACCGGATGCGCGGGCCCGGAACGCCCGCGTACACGAAGATCGGGATGTCGAGCTCGATGCACTTCGCATAGATCGGGTACATCTTCTTGTCGTTCAGCGGCACCTGCGGGATCAGCCCGGTGCCCCAGCAGTTGACAGCTCGCGCGCCGTGCACCCGCACGTCCTGTTCGAGCTTGCGCACCGCGTCCATGCCCTGGTTCGGATCGGTGTTCGTCGACGCGATGAACCGGTCGGGGTGCCGTTCGAGCGCGATCTTCGCGTTCCCGTCGACGGCCATGCCGGTGAGCGCGCGTGTGATGCCGTGCTGGTTCATCTTGGCCAGGAGCATCTCGACCGGATCGTCGACCTTGTCGTAGTGCGGTACGCCCTTGAACATGTACTGGGCGGGGAACTCCCACTCCTGGCTGTCGGCGTCGTGCGTCTGCCTACGAATGAAGTCGTAGTGCTTCGCCTGTTCCTCGCGCGGGGCGGGAAACCCGATCATCGTATCGATGACGCCGAGGTCCGCCCGTGCCTTCTCGAACGCCTCGCTACTCATGACAGGTCTTCCGCGGGGAGCTTGAAGACGCGTTGTGCGTTCTCGCGAAGGAATTTCTGCCAGACGTGGTCGCGGAACGGAACGCCGGGCAGCTCGTTGAAGATGCGTTCGTACGTGAGGCCGGCAGGGAAGTAGCCCGAGAAGATCACCTTGTCGGCCCCGCGGGTGTTGGCGAAGTTGATGATGTCGGCCGGGTAGTACTTCGGCGCGAACGCCGTGGTCGAGTAGTAGAGATTCGGCCACTTCAACAGCAGCTTGGCGGCGAGAGCGGTCCACGGCTCGCAGCCGTGGCGTGTCACGAACACCAGCTCCGGAAAGAACCAGCACACCTCGTCTATCAGCGCGACCTCTTGCGGCGCGAACTGCAGCCGCGGCCCCGGTACGCCGGCCGTCGAGCAGAAGGCCACGCCGACCTCGATGCATTTGGCGTAGATGGGATAGAACATCTTGTCGTTCAGCGCGACCTGCGGATACAGCCCGGACGGAAACGCGCCGACCGCCTTCAGGTCGAACTCGTTCGCGTAGCGGTCGATCTTGCGGACCGCGTCCATTCCCTCGTTCGGGTCGATACCGATGCTCGCGAAGAAGTGGTCGGGAAGGTCGCGTACGGCCCGCCGGCCGACCTCGTCCTCGACGCCGACGATGGCCTGGGTGATGCCGTGCCGCTGGTGCTCGAGGAAGAGCATCTCGACGGGATCGCCCATCTCGTCCGACTCCCACTTCGGCACGTTCTTGAACATGTACCCCGCGGGGAACTCGAGCTCGCCGGCCGTGGTGGCCGCGTCGTGGCTGCCCTTGCGGATGAACTCGTAGAACTCGAACATGTCCTCGCGCGACTTCGGGAAACCGACGGCCGTGTCGACGACGCCTCCCGCCCGCGCGGTCTCGTAGGCCGTCACGACAGCTTGAAGACGCGCTCGGCGTTCTCGCGCAGGAACTTCGGCCAGACGTGGTCGCGGAACGGCACGTCGGGCATCTCCTTGAAGATGCGGTCGAGCGACAGGCCCATGGGGTAGTAGCCCGCGTACATGACCTTGTCGGCGCCGCGCGTGTTCGCGAACTTTACGACGGCTTCGGGGTAGTAGCGCGGCGCGAACGCGGACGTGGAGTAGTAGAGGTTGGGCCACTTCAACAGCAGCTTCACCGCGAGGTCGGCCCACGGTTCGCAGCCGTGGCGGGTGACGAACTTCAGCTCGGGGAAGTACCAGCAGACCTCGTCGATGAGGCCGACGTATTGCGGCGCGAACGGCACGCGCGGACCGGGCACACCTGCGCAGACACAGATCGGGATGTCGAGCTCGATGCACTTGGCGTAGATCGGATAGAACTTCGCGTCGTTGATCGGGACCTGCGGGTAGAGGCCGGCCGGGAATGCGGTCGCGGCCTTGACTCCGAGCTCCTCGACGGCGCGCTGGAGGTCGCGGACCGCGTCCATCCCGCGGTTCGGATCCACCTCGAGGCTCCCGAAGAAGCGGTCGGGGTGCTGCTTCAGCGCGCGTAACGAGTCGGCGCTGCGCTCCTCCGAGAACGACACGCCGAGCATGCCCTTTTCGATCCCGAACCGGTCCATCTGCTCGAGCAGGAATCGCACGGGGTCGTCGCCCGCCTCCGGGTGCGGCACGTCCTTGAACATGTACTGCGCAGGAAACTCGAACTCGTCGAGCGACTCGCGGTCGCGCAGGTTGGCCCGAAGGAACTGATACGTCCGCGCGCCGGCGCGAAAGGGCGTGGCGATCATGAGATCGATCACGCCGACGTCGGTCGGCATGGTCATGCGATCCTCCTTGGAACGGGACCCGAAGGTAGCCGGGCCTTCAGCGCCCGGTCAGATCCGTACGGGCACGTTCGCGACGCGAACTGAACGAGGTTTCGGGCCCGCGCCCGGCAGAATGGTCCGGTGAATCTGAAGACGGCTGCCTTGGAGCTGGGGGTGCACTACCAGACCGCGTACCGCTGGGTGCGTAGCGGGCAGCTCGTCGCGGTCAAGGTCGGCGCCGGCTACGAGATCTCCGATGCGGCCGTGGCGCTCCTGCAGGCGCAACGCAACGCCACCGAGCGGTTGCCGGGAGGCGCGGTCGATCACCAGGCCGCGGAGCCGGCGCCGGCGGTCGACGACGGCCTGCAACTGCTCGATCTGATGGTCGACGCGGTGACTCTCGACTCCACCGCCGTGGCCGAGCGCGCGACCCGCGTCGCGGCCGATCACCTCGGCGATGCTGCCTTCCTCTACCGGGGTTCGGCCGAGCACGTGACCGTCGTGTACGCCGCCCACCGCGACCCGGAGGCGGAAGTCGCCGCCTCGACGCTCGGGCGCGACCCGCGTACCTCGACCAATCTCGTCCGCCGGTCGCTCGCGAGCGGCGAGACCATTTGCGTCCCCCAAGTACCGCAGCGCGAGCTCCGCAGGCGCTTGCACCCCGAGCTCCACGAACACCTCCACCTGTGCGGCTGCTACAGCGCCGTCTGCGCGCCCATCGGCAGAACGGGTGTGCTGCTCGTGACGCGTGACCTCCCCGGCCGTCCGTACACGAACGAGGACGCGTCCTTCATCGCGTCGATCGCGTCGCGCGTGGCACGCGCCGACGAGCGGGCGAGGTCGTGGAGCAACGCATGGGAGCTGCGGCGCGCCGCGGTCGCCGCGCTCGCGGCGCCGACTTTCGAGGGCAACTGCTTCCAAGCCCTCCTGGAATCGGCCGGTCCCGACGAGCAGGATGGCGTCGCCGAGCCGGGGCTTGCGGTACTCGATCTCGATCTGCAACACGTCGCGTGTAGCAAGGGCTACGGCGAGCTGTTCGGCGAGGACGCCACCCGGCTCGAGCGCGCCTCGCTCCGATCGCTCGTTCGCGACGGCTGCGCGCTCGACGAAGCGCTCGCGCCGGTGCTCGTCGGCGAGATCGACTTCCGCAGCGTCGAGCTCGAGATCATGGGTGACGATGCGCGCTTGGCACTGCATGTCGCGATGGTTCGCCGAGCCGACGCGACGCCGCGCGGAATCGTCGTCGTCGCCCATTCCGTGCCCTCGCTCACGAGTGGCTGATACCTTCCGCACTCGTGCCGGGTGCCGCAGACTGGGGCTACGCGAGCGACCTCGACGACGTGCGCGGGCAGGTCGCGATCGCGGGAATCGGCGAGACGGCGTATACGAAGGCGTCGGGACGCACCGCCCGCGAGATCGGCGCCGAGGCCGCCGAACGTGCGATCGCCGACGCGGGACTGCAGCCCGCCGACATCGACGGGATCACGTGGTCGGGCGCGTTCGCCGATTTCGACGTTGCCGCGTTCCACGAGCACTTCGGGACGTCACACGAGATGTGGACGTCACCGTGGGGTGGCGGGATGGCCTGGGCGGCTACCGCGCCGTACATTGCCGCGCAGGCGATCCGAACGCGCAAGGCGCGCCACGTCCTCAACGTGTTTCCCGTCGCCTGGGCGACCCAGCGATCGTCGATGACGGGCGGGCCGGGTGAGGTACACGCGACACAGTCGTTGAAGCAGAACCTCGAGGTACCGTTCGGCTGGTTCCCGCAGCCGGTCTACTTCGCCTCGATCATGCGCCGTCACATGATCGAGTTCGGCACATTGCCCGAGCAGTTCGGCGCCGTCGCCGTCGCGTGCCGCCGGCACGCGAACCTGCATCCCGGCGCCGTGATGCACGGGAGACCGATGACCATCGACGACTACCTGGCCTCGCCCTACCTCGCCGATCCGCTGCGACTGCTCGACTCGTGCCTCATCTCCGACGGCGGCGCCGCGTACGTCACCACGAGCGTCGAGCGAGCGCGAGATCTCGTCGCGCGACCGGCCGTCGTTGCCGGGGTCGGTGAGGGATACTCGAGCAGCGGCACCCATTGGGCGCTGCAGCGCGCGTTCACGAGCACGCCTCAGGTGTTCTCCGCGCCCGGCGCATTCGCGATGGCCGGGCTCACGCCGGCCGATGTCGACGTTCTCACCGTCTACGACCCGTTCACCGTCGTGAGCCTGATGCAGATCGAGGACATGGGCTTTTGTCCGAAGGGGGAGGCGGGGAGATTCGTCGAGGGCGACACGCTGTTCCACGACGCGGGCAAACTGCCCTTCAACACGCACGGCGGTCTGCTCTCGCACGCTTACGTACTGGGTATCGCGCACGTTGTCGAGTGTGTGAAGCAGCTGCGTGGTGTCGCGGCCGCGCAGGTTCCCGACTGCGAGGTCGCCGTGTACGGCGGATATACGGGACACATGGCGAGCACGCTCGTGCTCACGAAGGACCGGTGACCGCGCGATGGCCATCAAGCGTGACGACTTCCCGTTGCCCGACATCGACGATCCGCTGACCGCGCCTTTCTTCGCGGGCGCGGCGCGTGGCCGGCTCCTGATCCCGCGCTGCGAGAAGTGCGGCGAATACGTCTGGTACCCGCAGACCGCGTGTCCGCGTGACGGCGCGGCGACGACATGGACGCCGGTTTCGGGCCGGGGCACGCTGTTCACGTGGGCCGTGGTCACGCGCGCGTTCCTGCCGGCCTTCGAGGATCGTGTCCCGTTCGTGACCGCGCTGGTCGAGCTCGTCGAGGATCCGGCCGTCCGGTTGTGCACCTACCTCGTGGACGCCTCACCCGACCGGCTCACCGCGAACGCGCGCGTCGCGGTTTCGTTCCGGCCCCTCGAGTTCACCACCGTCCCGGGCAAGTCAGTGGTTGTCCCGATGTTCGCGCTCGCGTGATCTACGACGGGCTGCGCGTCGTCGACTGCACCTCGGGTCTGGCCGGCGCGTACTGCAGCAAGCTCCTCGCCGACCTCGGCGCCGACGTCGTGTTCGGGGAAGCTGTGAACGGCGACCCGCTCTTCACGTACTTGCGAACCTCGCAGCGGCACGCCGGCGATGTGCGCCCGTGGCTCGCGGCGGCCGACGTCGTCGTCGTCGGCGAGCCCGGCGTCGCGCCCGAACCGTCGAACCCGCTCGTCACGGTGTCGATCACCGCGCTCGGGCACGGTGGGCCCGACGACGGGCTCGACCTACCCGAGGAAGTGTTGCAAGCGCGCAGCGGCAGCCTCTCCGCGCACGGCCACATGCACCTACCGCCGCTGACGGTCGGCGGTCGCCTCGGCGAGTACATCGTGGGCGCGTTCGCGGCGCTCGGGACCGTGACGGCGTGGTGGCGCGCTTCGAGAACGGGTGTCGCGGAAACCGTCGATGCCTCGATGCTCGAAGCGATTCAGCTGACCTACGTGACCACGCCGACGCTGATGGCGCGCTTCCCGGGAGGTCGCGAGCAGTCGTTCCGCTGGGTCATGATCCCCGGGAACGAGCCGACCGGCGACGGACGCTACGTCGGCATCACGACCGTCACTGCGCAACAATGGCAGAGCCTCGCCCGCGTGATCGGCCGTCCGGACCAGGCCGAAGACGACGAGCTGGGGACGATGATCGGCCGCTTCCGCCGTGCCAACGAGGTGAACGGCGCGATCCACGCGTACACGCTGGCGCACGGCGCCGACGAGATCGTGGCCGCGTGCGTGGAAGCGCGCGTTCCGGCGGCCATCGTCGGCAACGGTGCGGAGCTGCCGCGCAACGAGCAGCTCGCGGCGCGCAACGTGTTCGTGCGCCAGCCGAGTGAGTCGTGGATCCGGCCGCGCGCGCCGTTTCGCTTCCACGGCGTCGCCGACCGCCCGCTCGCCGCGCCCGCGGAAGCGCAGGACGAGTGGGCGGGCGAGGCGCGGCCCGAGCGGGACGCGAAACCACCGGGCGACCGGCCACTCTCGGGTATCCGTGTGCTCGACTTCACCGCGTTCTGGGCCGGCCCGTTCGCGACTGCGTGGTTGTCGTCGATGGGCGCCGACGTCGTCAAGGTCGAAGCGGTGCAGCGGCCGGACGGGATCCGCTTCAGCGCGGCGGTCCGACCGCACGAAGACCCGCGCTTCTACGAGAAGTCCGCGCTGTTCCACGCGTGCAACCTGGGCAAGCGCGGCATCACGCTCGACCTCGGCCATCCCGACGGCCTGTCTCTCGCGAAGCGTCTTGTCGCGACCAGCGACGTCGTGGCCGAGAACTTCACGCCGCAGGTGCTCGAGCGCTTCGGCCTCGACTGGGACGAGGTCCACTCGTTGAACCCTGCCGCGATCATGCTGCGGATGCCGGCGTTCGGCCTCGACGGTCCGTGGCGCGCGCGGGGCGGTTTCGCGCAGACGATGGAGCAGCTGACGGGCATGGCGTGGGTCACGGGCTACGAGGACGGTCCGCCGATCATCCCGGGCGGACCGGTCGACCCGATGGTGGGTGCGCACGCGGCACTCGCGCTGGTGGCCGCACTCGAACACCGCGCGCGGACCGGCGAGGGTCAGCTCGTCGAGGTGGCTCTCGTCGAGGTCGCGACCGCGGTGACGGCGGACCAGGTCATCCGGTACGCGATCGACGGTGTATTGCTCGGCCGGCGGGGGGCGGGTGGTGTGTATGCCTGTGTGGGCGACGACGCGTGGGTCGCGATCGACCGCGCGCGCGACCCGCTGCATCCCGACGCGCGCGCGGCCTGGTGCGCCGAGCGCACTCCGGCGGAGGCGGCGCGCGATGCGCTCGCGGCCGGAGTCCCCGCGGCCGCGATGGTTCCCGGATACGCGACGCTCGACGATCCGCAGATGCGCGCCCGCGGCTTCTTCGAACCGGTCGACAACCCGTTGGTCGGCGAGCAGTATTACCCGACGTGGCCGGTACGACTCTCGGCCGGTCCGGCGCGCGTCTGGACCGCGCCGGCGCCGACGCTCGGCGAGCACACGGCCGAGGTCCTCGGTGAGCTCGGGATAGACGACGCAGAGCTGGATCGACTCCTCGCCGAGCACGTGATCGGTACCACACCGGTGTTCTGAGCCCGTCGGTAGGGTGCACGGCCGTGGCGCCGTTGCCCGGACCTGCCGAGCTCGAGGAAGTCGAGGATGCCCTCGTCGACGGCGGTGTTGCGTAGCCCGGCCTTTCGCGAGGTCTACTCGCCCGCGGTACTCCTGGTCGGGGCAGTATGGGCGCTGGTACTCGCGTTCAAGTCGAGCGCGCGGCTGCTACGGGAGAGAGGTGCGCCCGATGACTGAACGTCACGCCGCGTCCTACGAGGCATTGCGGATTCGTGTGGTCGCGCTGATCCAGGACACCGAAACGGCCCGCCTCGAACAGATCGCGCCCGCGACCCCGCAGTGGCGCGTACGCGACGTGTTCGGTCACATGGTCGGCGTGGGTGACGATGTCGTGAACGGCCGGCTCGACCGCATCGCAAGCGACGAATGGACGGCGGCGCAGGTCGATCGGCGTCGCGACGTTCCCGTCGGCGAGCTGGTCGACGAATGGGCGGCGGTCGGCCCTGCGTTCGAGCAGATGCTCGGAGCCGCTCCCGAGCCGATCGCGGGGCAGGCGGTATTCGACGCGGTTACGCACGAGCACGACATTCGTCAGGCGATCGGGTGCCCCGGCGCGCGGGACGCGGAGTGCGTCGGCGTGAGCTGGGACTGGTTCCTCGGGACGCGCACACAGGCCGGCGCTCCCGCGATCTGCTTCGTCACCGAGCGGGGCGAGGAGATCGCGGGCACAGGGGCGCCGCAGCTGACCGTCCGTGCGCCGACCTTCGAGCTCCTTCGCGCCGCGACCGGACGGCGCACCCGCGCGGAGATGGAGCGGTTCGAATGGGAACCGGCGCCCGATGTCGACCGGCTCATCGCCGCGCCGTTTTTCACGATCCGCACCGAGACGCTCGGCGAATAGCGCCGATCACCCTGCGTGCCGGGCGAGGCTCGATCCACTCGCGACCTAACCGAGCTCGCGCAACACACCGACGACGTTGCGACCGATCACGTCGAGGCAGTATCCGCCCTCTTGGACCACGAGCGTCGGCCGATCGAGTGCCGCGAGCTCGGCGCCGATGCGCGGGTAGTCGTCGGCGACGAGCCGGAAACGGTCGGCATCCTCGAGCGCAGTGTCGACTCCGAGCGACACGACGACCGCGTCGGGCCCGAACCGGCGAACCGCCGCGGTCGCCGCCGTGAGCGCGGCCGAGTACCCGTCCCAGTCGGTGCCCGCGGGGAGCGGGAAGTTCCGGTTGCAGTCCTCACCGGCACCCCAACCCCGTTCGTCGGCGAAGCCCAAGAAGAACGGATACTCGACCGCGGGGTCGGCGTGCAGCGACACGAAGAGGATGTCGCCGCGGTCATAGAAGATCTGCTGGGTGCCGTTGCCGTGGTGATAGTCGATATCGACGATCGCGACGCGTGCGCCCCTGTCGGTCCAGGCCTGCGCGGCGATCGCGGCGTTGTTGAGATAGCAGTAGCCCGCGAACGAGTCCGTCGCGGCATGGTGACCCGGAGGGCGCGCGAGCGCGTAGGCAACCGGTGCGGCTCCGTTGGCGACCGCGACCCACGCGGTGAGCGTGACGTCGACCGCGCCGATCGCCGCGGCGTAGGTCCCCGAGAGGATCGGGTCCGCGTCGTGCGAGTACCAGCCGAGTTGGGCGACGATGTGTTCGGGCTCGACATAGGGCTGGTCGCGGATCGCGCGCGCGTACGCGACGGCCTCCGATGCGGCGCCGAGACCGGTCGCGGCGCGCCAGTGGTCGTGCGCGTGCTCGAGGAAGTCGAGGTATTCGGGCGTATGCACTCGCACCACCGGCTCGCGGCCGAAGGCGCGGGGCGCGCTCGGGGCGCCGAGCCCGGCCCCGGCGATGGCATCGAGGATACGGTCGGCGCGCTCGGGAACCTCCGGGGGATCGATGAGCCGGCCGGCGTCGAGAAACGGCTCGCGCGGATGATGGGCGCGATGCGCGTCGGAGGCGACGATCAGCATGCTGAAGCTGTAGCACGCCACTACCGTGTTCGCGTGGCTTCCGTCGTCGTTCAGGTGTTCTCGTTCGGCCTGGACCGGCCCGACGATGCCGTGGAGCGGATGGACGAGTTGCTGCCGGTGGCCGAGCGGGACGCGCCGCCGCGGGTCCTCATCGCACGCGCGTCCACCCGCCTGCTGCTCGCCGACGCACTAGGCGTCGCGCCGGCGTCGCTCCGGATCTCGCGGCGCTGCGCACACTGTGGCCATCCCACGCACGGACGACCGGTGCTCGAAGGCGACGACCGGCTGTCGTTCAGCGTGAGTCATTCGGGCTCGCTCGGAGTCGTCGCACTCGGCGACGGCGATCTCCTGATCGGCATCGACGTGGAGGTCGTCCGGCCGCGGGTCCGGCTCGACGCGCTGGCGGCTCGCGTCCTCGACGCCGGGTCGTACGCCGAGTGGCGCGACCTCGGCAGCGACGAGCAGCTCGTCTCCTTCCTGCGGGCGTGGACCGCGAAGGAGG
>DATJAA010000057.1:0-4008 GCA_035516815.1 Acidimicrobiia bacterium
GTGTCGGGGACGCCGGGGGAGATCGCGATCCGATTACGGCGCGAGGTACTCGACCGGGTCGCACTCCCCATCACCGTCGGTGTTGCGCGCACCAAGTTTCTCGCCAAGGTCGCCAGCGGCGTAGCCAAGCCCGACGGCCTCCTCGTCGTACCACCCGAGCGCGAGCTCGCGTTTCTGCATCCGCTCGCGGTCGAACGGCTCTGGGGCGTCGGATCGGTGACCGCGCGCAAACTGCACGAGCGCGGCATCCGGACGGTCGCCGACGTGGCCCGGTTGGACGAGGCCGTGCTCATCGCAATGCTCGGGCAGGCATCCGGACGCCATCTTCACGCGCTCGCACACAACCGCGATCCGCGCCCGGTCGTGATCGGCCGCCGGCGCGGCTCAATCGGCTCGCAGCACGCTCTTGGTCGGGCGCGCGACGCACGATCTGTGGCCGCGGTCGACGCGGTCGTCGTCGCACTCGTCGACCGGGTAACGCGGCGCATGCGCGCAGCAGCTCGTGTCGGCCGGACTGTGGTGCTCCGGCTTCGGTACGACGACTTCACGCGCGCGACACGCTCACACACGCTCGCGCGCGCCACCGCGCACACCGAAACCGTCCTCGCGATCGCCCGCGAGCTGGTTGCGGCGGCCATGCCGAAGATCGCGCGGGACGGAGTCACGTTGATCGGAATCGCTGTCGCGAATCTCACGAACGCGGACGTCGAGCAGCTCGCGCTGCCGTTCGGACGCAGTAGCGTCGGTTCACTCGATTCGGCAATCGACGACATCCGCGAGCGGTACGGCTCAACGGCAGTGATGCGCGCAGTACTCCTCGGCAAGCGCACGGGCGAGTCGATGCCGATGCTCCCCGATTGAGGTCAGGAAGCCGGATCGACCGTCATCAAGGAGTGTGTCGCGGTGTCGAGCACGTACGCCCGGCCACCGAGAACGATGAGCGATGCGTCATCGAACTCGCCGATCGGCAATTCGGTCGCGGCCACGATCGTGCCGGTATCCGGATCGATCTCTCCGAGGAAGCCGTCGTCGTTGTTGCCATAGCCGAGGAACCAAACTTGACCATCGCCTGCGGCGACCTGCGCGGTCGGGATGTCGAACGCCGTCCGGCGGTAGCCGTTCTCCGTGTCGACCCGCACCAATTCCAGGCGTGTGGTCCAGTGCGTCGTCCAGACGAATCGTCCGTCGGCCGCCAGGCTCTGGGTAAAGCCGGTGTCGGAGTCCTCGACGATCTGCAAGCGCTTCGATTCGGGATCGATTCGCATGAGCGCGGTTCCGGAGCCGCCTCCGACAACCCATGCGCCGGCGCCGTCGAATGCGAAGCCGACACTTCCATTGTTCTCGACGTCGCCCGGCACTGCGATCGTCGCGAGCACCGTCCCGGTTCGCGGCGCGAACTCGACGACCGGATGCGTACCGTCGCTGAACCACAGCGCTCCGGCACCTAGGGCAAGCTTTGCCTTCGGGTCGCCCTGCACGCTCGTATCCGGCACGGCAACCGACCAGATCCGGCGGCCGTCGATCGGATCCACGCGCGTGACGTGATACGGCGCACCCGAGTACCCGTTGGACAGCAGAAACACCGCCCCGTCGCCCGCGGCAACCTGCGCGACGTTTGCGTCGACCGGCGTTCCGGGCAGCGAACGGACGGTGCCTGTACCGAGATCGATGCTCGACGCTCCGACGCACTCGCCTGCACCACCGCTGCAGCCCGCGACCCAAACGGTGTCGTCGGCACCAACCGCGACGTCTGCGGCGCCGAATCCGACGGGCAGCGCTTTGGTGCGTACCGCGGAGGCCGGGAGACGGGCCGCCGCGGCGACGGACCGGTCAGCGGGGTACGCGCTGGTGGTCGGAGGTTCGCCGCCCGCGGACGCCGCCTGAGCTGAGAGGTCAGAGCCTCGCCCGGTCGTACGGACTGCGTAGGCGATCCCGATGGCGCCCATCCCGGCGATCGCGAAGATCGTCAACGCGGTCGAGCGGCGTCGATGGGATCGCGTCACCGGCACAGTGTCCCAGACGCTCCGTTCGCTCCCGCGGTTCCATCTCACAGCATTTGCGCCGCTGGATCCGAGGCAATTTTTGGCCCTGTCTCGCTCTTCACCCCTCTCGGGTGACGAAGTCGGGGCCGAACATGACGATTCTCGCTGACGAGTGAACGGGGTTTGAACGTGGCCCGACACCGGTACGAGATCAGACTGCGCGGTCGGCTCACACCGACGATCGCGTCCGAGTTCGAGCAACTACGCCTGACGACTTCGACCGCGCCCGTAGACACTGTGCTCGAAGGCGTTGTCGACGACGGGCCCGCGCTACACGGGCTCCTCCGCCGCATCGAGGCGCTCGGCCTCGAGTTGGTCGAGGTCAGGCGGCTCACAGACGAGAACGCCAAACGCTCCTGAGCGGACGCGACCCGGTTCCGGCCGTCGTCCGTTCAGGCCGTCGTACGTTCAGGCCGTCGTCTTTTCAGACGGTCGTCAGGCGGCGGCGCTCCGACCGCAGCTCGAACGCCGCGATGATGCTGCCGATTCCCTTCGCGAGCGCGGTGGCTCCGACCCAGATCACGAGCAGCACGATCGAGCGCCCGGCATAGCCGATGGCCCAGAAGCCGATCGCCACCTCGATGACTCCGAGGATGAGCCGCATCCACCAGAGGTCGTACTCGTGACGTCCCGCCAGCGCGGCGACGAACTCGACCGTCCCGTGGAACAGCAGGAACCATGCAAGGAGCGCGGCAAGTGTCACGAAGGTTTCGTCGGGCCACACGAACGCGATCACTCCGGCGGCGACGGATGCGATCCCCAGCAGCGCGTGCACCCATCGATACGAGTCCGCCACGAATGCGGCAGCGATCTCGCCGGCACCGACGATGAAGAACAGGATGCCGGCGTAGACCACGACCGCCCAAACGGTCGTGATGTTGCTGCGCGCGCTCAACACGACCCACCCGAACAAGAGCCAGATGATTCCCGTGATAAGAAACAGCCACCACCACGAGGCGGCCTCCGCGAGCATTTCGTCGTTGCCGCTGTCGCCGATCGTCGCCGACGTCATGGGTCCCCTCCCAGGCGAGTCGTTTCGACACAGCGTCCATCCGGACGCGGGTCGACCCCTCACCCGCGTCGGGTGATTCCGCCGGCCAGCAGGAGCCGGCCATCTGCTCGCGGGAATCCAGCTACGTGCGTGCGGGAATCCAGCTACGTGCTTGCGGGAATCCAGCTACGTGCTTGCGGGAATGACGTCGAGGCCCAGCCGCCGGGCCGCCGCAGCGGCCTCGCCGCGATTGGTCACGGCGAGCTTCGCCAAGATGTTCGAGACGTGCACGGAGGCCGTCTTCGCCGAGATGAACAGCGATTCCGCGATCTGCCGATTGGTCCGTCCTTCGGCGACGAGCGCGAGCACGTCGAGCTCCCGGGCGGTGAGTCCGAACCGGTCGGCCGGCGAGAGGACTGCAACCGTCTCGCCGGTGTCGGCGATTTCGCCGAGTTCGAGCCGCGCCCGCCGGGCAAGGCTTGCAATGGCATCTCGCAGACATACCCAGCCAATGTCGGACGCCATTGAGTACGCGATACGGGCGGCCGCACTCGCGGCGTCACGCTCGTCACTGTGTACGAACGCTTCCGACGCGCGAAACCGGGCGTACGCCTCGCGCGGCCGCATGCCGTAGCGGGCCCACAAATCGGCAACGTGGGCCCACCGCGACCCGTCGTCGGTGCGGCCGGCGCGCGCCGTCTCCGCCGCGACCAGCGCGCGTAGTGCATCGAGATCGCCCGGATGACCGCCGCCCCAGCGATCGGTCTCGATCGCTCGGTCGAGGCCCCCTCCGAGCAGCTCGACCTGGCGAAGGTAGTCCGCGTGTTGATCGCGATCCTTCGCGCGGCTCGCGGCCGAGGCGCCGGCAGCGAGCCCTTCGACGATCACCGACACGCTCACATCCGAACAGAGGCGGAGATCCGCGGCGGGGATCTGCATGGCGTCGCACGCGCGCCGCAGCGCGTCGACCTCGTC
>DATJAA010000058.1:0-5698 GCA_035516815.1 Acidimicrobiia bacterium
CCGACGTTCGTGTCATGTTTCGGGCCGCTCGCTCTGACGCGACCGGGCTTGCGCCGCTACGATCCGACGCCGACGTCAGCTTCGGAGGGGCCTTGTGAGCGTGACCACGAATGAGACCGTTTCCGTCGGCGAGGAACGCACGCTGGAGTACCCGGCGCTCACCCGCACGATGTTCGTGAAGTACGCCGGGGCGAGTGGCGACTTCAACCCGATGCACCACGACGACACGATCGCGACGCAGGTCGGTAATCCGTCGGTCTTCGGCCACGGGATGCTCTCGATGGGGCTTGCGGCGCGGGTGCTGAAGGATTGGTTCGGACCAGAGGCGCTGCGCCGCCTGCAGGTGCGGTTCGCGAAGCAGGTCTGGCCGGGCGACGTGCTCACGTGCACCGCAGTCGTCACCGCAAAGCGCGACGAAGGCGGCGAGCATCTCGTCGACCTCGATCTCACCGTCGCCAATCAGGACGGCGTCGTCGCGATCACCGGTACGGCCACCGCCGCGGTCGCCTAGATGGGTCTGCTCGACGGGCGCGTTGCGGTCGTCACGGGATCCGGGCGCGGCATCGGCCGCGAGTTCGCGCTCTGTTTCGCGCGCGAGGGTGCCTCCGTGGTCATCAACGACGTCGGTGCGTCGCTCGACGGTCGTGGTGGCGACGAGGATCCCGCCGCGCAGGTTTGCAAGGAGATCGAGTCCCTCGGCGGGCGGGCCGTGCCGAACTACGACTCCGTCACGGATTTCGACGGTGCGCGCAACATCGTGCACACCGCGGTCGACGCCTTCGGCACGGTCGACATCCTGGTGAACAACGCGGGGATCGTCCGCGACAAGACGTTGCTGAAGATGGAGGAAGCCGACTTCGACTCCGTCGTCGCCGTACACATGAAGGGAACCTTCAATTGCACGCGGCACGCGACTGAGGTCATGAAGGAGAAGGGCTATGGCCGCGTCGTGAACATCACGTCGTCGGCCGGGCTGCGGGGCAACTTCGGGCAGACGAACTACGGCGCCGCCAAGGCCGGGATCATGGGAATGACGTTCGTCTGGTCGATGGAGTTGGCCCGCTACGGCATCACGGTGAACGCGGTCGCCCCGGCCGGCGCAACGCGCATGACCGCCGCGCTCTACGAGCGCTCGGGCAAGGAGCCACCGCCCGAGGAGAACCCCGCGCTGAACGCGCCGCTGGTCGCGTTCCTCGCCTCGGAACAGGCTGCGCACGTGAACGGTCAGATCCTCGGGCGCACCGAGTACGCGTACACACTGTTCCAGCAACCCAGGCAGATCGCGTGGATGTGGAAGGACGGCGGCTGGAGCGCGGCGGAGGTCGCCGAGAAGTTCGACGCGACACTCGGGCAGCACCTGCAGACCGTCGGCATGGTCATGCCCAAGTCGATGGAGAAGTGACCGGCCCGCTCACCGACCGTCCGCTGGGAGTGGTCGACGTCGTGTACGCGCGCCGCGGCGACGTCATCGAACGTTCGCGCGCCGCGCGCGCCGACGGGTTCGCTCATATCGATCCCCTCGTCGGAACCGATCCCGACGCGCTCGCGCTGCCCATCGGATGCCCGACGGCATTTCCGAAGCCGATCGACGAATGGTGCTCGACGCCGGCACCCAGCGCCCGGCTCGACCGCGCGTGGGAGCGCGCCGTGCGATGGTGGCGCGCCGCGCCGCACGCGTTGATGGAGCCGTGGGCCGGCGCGGTCGTGAACTCCGTCGAATCGATCCGTGCGTTCCGGGAGGAGGTCGGCGAGGTCCGGCTGCTCGTCGATACCGGCCACGTCGCTGACTGGGGCGGCGACCCGTGTGAGCTGCTCCCGCTCGCCGACCACGTGCAGGTGCGCCAAGGGAAGCCGGGGAGCACGCAGCTGCATTGCGACGATCCTTCCGGCGTCGTCGACTTCGGGGCGCTCTTTCGAGACCTCGACCGGCTCGATTATCGCGGTCGTGTGAGCGTCGAGTACTTCGACCTGCCCGACAACGGCTGGCCCCTCGACAATCCCGAGCAGTGGGCGCTTGACCTCGCGTCCCGGCTACGCGGCGCCGGGCCAGGGCGTTAGGGGCAGGCCGGGAGTCGGCATGTCCGCGAACGCGACGAGGTTGCCCGGTATCGCGTCGGCGACGAAGAGCGTGCGCAGATCTTCGCCTCCGAAGCAGCAGTTCGTCGTCAGGCCATCGCCATCGATCGGCAGGAAGTCGAGGATCGAGCCGTCGGGATCGACGACGCGGACGCCGTGCTCGACCGTCGAAGCTACGTAGAAGCGACCGTCGGCGTCGATGCAGAATCCGTCCCCGCCGCCGCGACCGAGCTTCTCGACCACCCAGTCGCGCGATCCGTCGGCGCGCACGCGTTGCAGACCACGGCGCTCCACGACGACGATCGTTCCGTCGGTCTCGAGTGCTATTCCGTTGCAGTAGAAAAAGCCGTCGGCGAACGTCGACAGCGTCCCGTCGCGCTCGTAGAGCATCACGCGCCCGATGCCGTCGCCCGCGGGCGGGAAGTGTCCGGGGTCGGTGAAGAGCACCCTCCCGTCCGGCGTGACCACCAGATCATTCGGCCCGCGGAGGCCGTCAGTGGCGAGATAGGTGACCGACCCGTCGGGTGCCGCAAGTTGCAAACCCGGCTGGGCGGGAACCGCGGGCGGATATGACGCGAACACGCCGGGGAGCTTCGAGAAGTCCATGCCACCGTTCTGGGTGACGAGGATCGAGCCGTCGACCGCGAGCGCACCGCCGTTCGCGCCGCCGGTCGTGACGGCGTACTGCTCGACGGTTTCGATGTCGGGCCGAACCCGGAAGAGCGCCCCGGCCGCGACACTCGTCACGATCACAGTGCGGTCTGCGGGGCACCACACGGGTCCTTCCGCGAACGGAATCCCCTTTCCCACCACGACCGACTGCACCGGGGCAACGTAGGCCGGACGGCAGCGTGCGGGCTAGCTTCTGGCGTCGTGCGCATCATCGCCCAGCTCGGCGTCGCCTCGGCCGAAGCGGCGCGCATCAACGAGCTCTATCCCGAGGTGGAACTCATCGAGTTCACGGGCGGCGAGGCGCCCGCCGGCCTCCGCGCGGACGCATTCTTCGGCGGCTATCTCGGGTGGGACGACATCCTCGCGTGGCTCGACGCCACCGGCGTGCGCTGGGTGCAGCTCTCGGGCACGGGCGTCGACAACGTTGCGCCCGCGGTGTTCGACCACGACCGGGTCGTCACCTGCGCTCGGGGTGCGAGCGCGGTGCCGATCTCGGAGTGGGTGATGGCGGCGATCCTGGCGCGGGCCAAACGGTTTCCCGAGACGTTTCTGTCGACGCCCCCAAAGTATTGGAACTTCCCGAACCCGCCGCTGGACCGGGTCGAAGGGTCGACGCTCGCGCTCGTCGGACTCGGCGGCATCGGCGCTTCGATCGCGAGTCGCGCGCGCGCGTTCGGGATGGAAGTGCGCGCGCTCCGGCGCACCGGCGCGCCGAGCCCAGTCGACGGTGTGCAGATCGTGCACTCGCTCGACGACCTCCTTCCCGGCGCATCGCACGTCGTGCTCGCGGCTCCGGCGACGGCGCGAACCCGTAGTCTGATCGACACCGCCGCGTTCGCGAAGATGACGCCCGGCGTCCATCTCGTCAACATCGCACGCGGCTCGTTGATCGATCAGGACGCGCTGCGAGCTGCGCTCGACGACGGCACGGTCGCGATGGCGACCCTCGACACGGTCTCGCCCGAGCCGCTCCCCGAGGGTCACTGGTTGTACGCGCATCCGAAGGTACGCGTGACGGCGCACATCTCCTGGTACACGCCGCAGTTGCAAGCGGCGGCCGTCGACATCTTCATCGAGAACGTGGGCCGGTACCTGCGTGACGAGCCGTTGCTTCACGTGGTCGACCGCGACGAGGGCTACTAGTGCCGGGCGCGGTCGTCGTCGGCACCGGCTTCGGCTCCCGCGTGCACGTGCCCGCTTTGCGCAACGCCGGCTTCGGCGTTCACGCGCTCGTCGGTCGTGATCCCGCCCGGACGCAGCGACGCGCGCAGCGACTCGGCATACCGCACGCGTGCGCGACCCTGGCGGAGGCGCTCACGCTCCCCGGTGTCGACGCGGTGACGATCGCGACCCCGCCGCACACCCATGCGGATCTCGCGATCGACGCATGTGACGCATCGCGCCATGTCGTGTGCGAGAAGCCGTTCGCGTTGGATACGTCAGAAGCCGAGCGCATGCTCGCCGCCGCGACCCGGGCCGGCGTGACTCACCTCGTAGGCCACGAGTTCCGGTGGGCGCCCGATCGGGCGACCGCGGCGCGCGCAATTGCCGCCGGCGCGATCGGCGAGCCGCGGATGTTCTCGCTGGTTTCGTACGTTCCGCTGGTCGCCGACCCCGGCGCGCGGGTACCGGAATGGTGGTTCGATCCCGAACGCGGCGGCGGTTGGCTCGGCGCCTCGGGCTCGCATCTCGTAGACCAGATACACACGTGGCTGGGTCCGATCGAGTCGGTGAGTGCGAGTCTCCCGACCGTGAGCGTGCGCGCCGGTGGCGCAGAGGACTCCTTCGTCGTCCGGGTGACGACCAAGACCGGCGCGCAAGGCGTGCTCCAACAGACCGCCGCGGCGTGGACACCGGAGGCGACCGGTTTGACCGTTGTGACCGGAACGGCGGGGACCATCGAGTTGACCGGTGTCGGCGTGTTCTGCTCCGATCGGACCGGGCGCCGGCGGCTCGACCCTCCGGCCGATCTCGCACTCCCGCAACCGGAGGCCTCGGACGATCCGCGCGAGCGATTCACGCACCTCGAGCTCGGGCCGTATACGCGGCTCGCGGAGGCTCTGCTTGCCGGGGTGGAAGGCCGGGCCGCCCCGACCGCGGTCCCGCTCCCGACGTTCGCGGACGGGCTCGCGGTGACGCGCGTCCTGGACGCGATCCGCGCGTCGGCGGCGTCGGGCGGTGCACTCGTAAGAGTCGACTGGTAGGAGGATCTCATGCACGTCCTCATCGCGACGGACGGTTCCGCGAGCTCGATCGACGCTGCGAGGCGCGCGGCCGACCTGCTCCGCGCGGCCGACCACGTCACGCTGCTGAGCGTCGTCACCGAGGTGCCCGGCGACGATGCAACCGGGTTCGCGGGCTCGGTCTACTCCCCGTCGGAGCAAGACGAACTCTGGAACCGGGAGCTCGCGGAGTCGGGCGCCGATCTGGCGCGCACGGCCGCCGCGCTGACGAACGCGCCGATCGACAAGCGCATCGAGGTCGGTGACGCGGGAGGCACCGTGTGCCGCGTCGCGGCGGATACGGGTGCCGACGTCATCGTCGTCGGATCACATGGTCGCGGCGGCATCCGGCGGCTGTTGCTCGGATCCGTGAGCGAACAGGTCGTCCGGCACGCACCCTGTCCGGTGCTGGTCGTGCGGCCGGCCTCGAAGGCATCGCCCGCGTCCGCGACCACACCCGACGGGTCGTAGGGCCGGTCACCAGGTCAGGTCACCAAGGCCGGCCGTATTGCTCCCGGTGTGCGTGCTCGCGGAACGGAGCGCGGCGCGGGCGGCCGAGCGGGTGTGCCGGGTAGCCGATCGGGACGAGCGCGACGGGCCACACATGATCGGGCAGCCCGAGGATCGACTGCATCTCGGCGCGGTATCCGGCCGTGATCGTCGTGAGCGCCGAGCCCAAGCCGAGCGCGGTGGCGGCGAGCAGCATGTTCTGCACCGCGGGGAAGATC
>DATJAA010000059.1:0-8239 GCA_035516815.1 Acidimicrobiia bacterium
GCTTGCTCGGCGAGGTGAAGCTCTACTTCCCGCTGCGCCCGAGCGACGACGAGGTCCGCCGTATCGAGCGCCGGGACGACCTCGAGCAGTTGCTGCTCGACGACGCGCTCGCGCAGTACGACCAGAAGGAACGTGACGTCGGCGAAGAGGTGCTGCGCGACATCGAACGTCGCGTGATGCTGTCGGTGATCGACCAGCACTGGCGCGAACACCTCTACGAGATGGACTACCTGCAGGAGGGCATCAACCTGCGCGCGATGGGCCAGCAGGACCCCTTGTCGGAGTGGCAGCGGGAGGGCTTCGACATGTTCGAGGCCATGATGGGCCAGATCGAGGACGACTTCGTCCGCTACGTCTTCCACCTGCAGGTCGTCGTCGACGACGAGCCGCGGCCCGACATCCGCAACATCTCCTACAGCGCGCCGAGTGATCCGGTGCAGGGCTCGAACGCGATCGAGGCCGCGTTGAGCGCGCAGGCCGAGGAGATGCCACTTTCGTTCGACGACGACCAACCGGTGCCGATCCCGGCCGCCGTGCAACAGCAGCCGGTGCGCGCCGACAAGACGCCGGGCCGGAACGAGCCGTGCTTCTGCGGGAGCGGCAAGAAGTACAAGCTCTGCCACGGGAGATAAGTGAAGGACTTCTCCGAGGAGCTCGGCGATCTCGCCCGCCGGGTTGCCGACGCACACAAGTATCTGCGTATCGAGGAGACGCGCGCCCGGATCGTCGAGCTCGACGAACAGATCAGCGCGACCGGATTCTGGGACGACGCCGAACGCGGCGCGCGCGTCACCTCCGAGCGAGGGTCGCTCGCCAAGGATGTCGATCTGATCGACGAGCTCGACCGCCAGCTTTCCGACGTCGAAACGCTGTACGAGCTCGCGCGCGAGGAGGACGACGACTCGTACGAGGCCGAGATCACCGAGAGCACGGCGCGGCTCGCTTCGGATCTCGACAAGCTGGAGTTGCGTGCGTTGTTCAGCGGCGAGCACGACGAACGCGACGCGATCTGCGAGGTCCATTCCGGTGCGGGCGGCACCGACGCCCAGGACTGGACTCAGATGCTCTTGCGTATGGTCACGCGGTGGGCGCAGGCGAAGGGCTTCGAGGTCGAGCTCGACGAGGTGCAAGAGGGCCAAGAGGCCGGCATTACTTCGGCGACATTCATCGTGAAGGGCCGCTACGCATACGGGATGCTCGAAGGTGAACGCGGCGTCCACCGTTTGATCCGTATCTCACCGTTCGACGCCAACGCCCGGCGCCAGACGGCGTTCGCCTCTCTCGACTGCGTACCGGCACTCGACCAGGCCGAGCAGCCGGAGATCGATCAGAACGACCTGCGCATCGACACGTACCGTTCCTCCGGTGCCGGTGGCCAGCATGTGAACGTCACCGACTCCGCAGTCCGGATCACGCACATACCGACGGGAATCGTCGTGTCGTGCCAGAACGAGCGCTCACAGCTGCAGAACCGGGCCAAGGCCATGGAGATTCTCGCGGCCCGCCTGGCCGAACGACGGCGCGAGGAGCAGCGACGCGAGCTCGAGCGGCTCTCCGGCGACAAGCAGGACGTCGCCTTCGGGAATCAGATCCGCACCTACACATTGGCCCCGTACCAGCTCGTCAAGGACGAGCGCACGCGCCACGAGACCGGCAACGTCCAGGCCGTTCTCGACGGTGACCTCGACGGATTCATCGAGGCGTACCTGCAGTGGCGTAGAGCACGCAATTCGTCCTAATCCGGTACTGTTCACCGGAAACGCGAAGCTCACTGGTACCCTCGTTCCGCTTCCGATGCTGCGTTCCCCATGATTCGTTTCGAAGACGTCACCAAGGCGTACAAGGGCGACGTCGTCGCCCTCAAAGACATCTCGCTCGAGATCCTGAAAGGCGAGTTCGTCTTCCTCGTGGGGCCATCCGGCTCCGGGAAGTCGACCTTCCTGAAGCTCTTGCTGCGCGACGAGGTCGCAACCGAGGGCAAGGTTCTCGTGGCCGGCCGCGACATCGGCCGGCTCGGCACCTGGAAGGTGCCCCAGCTGCGCCGCAACATCGGCTGCGTGTTCCAGGACTTCAAGCTCCTGGCCAACAAGACCGTGTACGAGAACGTCGCGTTCGCGCTCGAGGTGATCGGGAGGCCGAAGCACATCGTGCGCACGCAGGTTCCCCAGATCCTCGATCTCGTGGGGCTCACCAAGAAGGCCGACAACTTCCCCACCGAGCTCTCCGGTGGCGAACAGCAACGAGTGTCGATCGCGCGCGCGTTCGTGAACCGCCCACTGATCCTGCTGGCCGACGAGCCGACCGGAAACCTCGACCCGGCCACCACGGTCGGCATCATGCGTTTGCTCGATCGCATCAATCGAACGGGCACGACCGTTGTGATGGCGACCCACGACCAGCGCATCGTCGACGCGATGCGGCGCCGCGTCATCGAGCTCGACCGCGGCACCCTCGTGCGCGATCAGGTGCGGGGCGTCTACGGAGTTGGTACCTGATGTCACGGCTTGCCTACTTCGTGCGCGAGACCCTGATCTCGCTGCGGCGCAACCTTCTCATGACGATCGCGGGCATTATCACCGTCGCGATCTCCCTCGTGTTGTTCGGCGGGATCCTGCTGGTGAAGGCAACAGTGGATCACGGCACGCAGCAGTGGAAACACGGCGTCGAGATCGAGATCTTCATGAAAGTCGATGCCACGCCCGAGAACGTTCAGGTGATCCGGAACGAGCTGACGCACGACCCTCAGGTCAAGAGCTTCAAGTACCTGAGCAAGGACGACGCGTATGCCATCTTCAAGAAGGACTTCGCCGATCAGCAGGCGCTCGTCGAGTCGACCAAGCCGTCCGATCTACCCGAGTCGTTCCGGGTGGTTCCGGTCCGGGCGGAGCTCACCGAACCGCTCGCGCTCGCGTACCAGAACCAGCCGAACGTCGACGCGGTGATCACGGCTGAACAGCAAGTCAAGCGGCTGCTCGCGGCGACCAAGTTCATCACGCGGTTCTTCATCATCCTCGCCGCGCTACTCCTCGCGTCATCACTCTTCCTCATCGTGAACACGATCCGCCTCGCGACGTTCGCCCGCCGGCGCGAGATCGAGGTGATGAAGCTGGTCGGCGCGTCGAATTGGTTCGTGCGCGTGCCGTTCATGGCCGAGGGCCTAGTGCAGGGCGCGATCGGCGCGGGCTTCGCATTCGGGTTCGTGTGGATCCTGAAGATCATCATCTCGAACCTGCTGAGCCATCAGCGGTCGCTGCTGTCCACCTTCCGCGTCACCTCGGCCGACGCGATCGGCATCGGCATCATCGTCCTCGCGATCGGGGCCGGGATCGGGATCGTCGGCTCGATGCTCGGGCTCCGCCGCTATCTCGAAGGCTGAGTTCCCGGCGTCTGCAGCGCGAGAAGCGCGGCGGCGCCGCCCGCCAGCTCCTCGTCCCAGTCGCGCGGTTCGCTCAACGGCACGAGCACGAGCTTCGAAAACCCGACTGCGACGTATCGTTCGCAGAGCTCGCGCAACTCCGTCCAGCTCCGGGCCACGAGGTCGTCGATCTCGACCTCGGAATTACGCGCTTTGATTGCCCGCGCGAACGCGTCGGGGAGTTCACTGCGGGTGTAGAGCACCATGACGCCGAAGTGCTCGGGATCGACCTCGCGGCCGGCCCCGTCCGCAGCTTCGTCGATCGTCACGCGGGCGGCTTTGCACTGTTCGGGTGTGGCGAAGCTCGCGAGCCAGCCGTCGGAGAGCCGACCGACCCGGCGCAGCTCGGACGGTGCCCGGCCACCGAGCCACACATCGAGTGGATGGGCCGGTTTCGGCAGCACGTTCATGTGCTCGTAGTGGAACCACTGCCCGTCGTGGGTGACGTCGTCCTCGGTCCAGAGCCGGCGCAGCAGCGGTAACGCCTCGTCGAATATCGACGCGCGGTCGGACCGCTCGACCCCGAACGCCTGTTGCTCGACCGGATGGGCGATCCCGAGCCCGAACGCGGGCAGCGCCCGCCCGCCGGACAAGACGTCGAGGGTCGCCCATTCCTTCGCCACAAGCGCCGGACTGCGGCCGGGCAGCACCGAAACGCTCGTGCCCAGCTTGATCTTCTTCGTGCGCGCGGCGGCGTAGGTCAGCGCGAGCACTGGATCCGGCGCCGGTCCGCTGACGCGCTCGGAGAGCCACAGTGAATCGAAGCCGTTGCGCTCGAGTCCTTCCGCGAGCGCGCCGAGTGCCTCTCCTGAGAGCGGGCGCAGGTTCCCGAGCCCGTACCCGAGGCGGATCTTCACTGACCGGCCCGCTCAGAAACCGGCCGGGCGCAGCTCGGCGTACTGGCCGAGCTCGTTGCGCGCGATCTGCCGCAGGTGGACGTCGTCGGGACCGTCGACGAGGTGCAACGTACGGGCGTGCGCGTACATCGACGCGAGCGGCCAGTCGTCGGTGACGCCGGCGCCGCCGAAGAGCTGGATCGCACGGTCGATGACATCGGTCGCGACTCGCGCGGCGATGACCTTGATCGCGGCGATCTCGGTTCGCGCGTTCTTCTTGCCGACGGTGTCCATCATCCAGGCCGCCTTCATCGTGAGGAGGCGCGCCTGCTCGATCTGCATGCGCGACTCCGCGATGTTCGCCTGCACCACCCCTTGATCGGCGAGTGGTTTCTTGAACGCCACGCGGGTCTGCGCGCGCATCGACATGAGCGCGAGTGCGCGCTCCGCCATTCCGATCGCGCGCATGCAGTGATGGATTCGGCCGGGTCCGAGTCGCGCCTGCGCGATCGCGAATCCGCCGCCCTCCTCGCCGAGGAGATTCTCCTTCGGCACGCGGACGTTTTCCCAGAGCGTCTCGCCATGCCCGCCGCCCTCGGAGTGACCGAATACGGGAAGACCGCGTACAACGGTGACGCCGGGAGCATCCATCGGCACGAGGATCATCGACTGCCGGTGGTACGTGTCGGTGTCGGGATCGGTCACGCCCATGAACACGGCGACCTTGCAGCGCGGATCGAGCGCACCGCTCGTGAACCACTTGTGACCGTTGATGACGTACTCGTCGCCGGCACGCTCGATCCGGCTCGAGATGTTGGTCGCGTCGCTCGACGCGACCCACGGTTCGGTCATCGCGAAGCAGGAGCGGATCTCGCCGTCGAGAAGCGGCTGCAACCACTGCTCTTGCTGTAGGGGCGTACCGAACTGCGCGAGGATTTCCATGTTCCCGGTGTCGGGGGCCGAGCAGTTTGTCGCCTCACCGAGCAGCGGCGACGTCCCCATGATCTCGCACAGCGGCGCGTATTCGAGGTTCGAGAGGCCGGGCCCGTGTTCGGGCTCCGGCAGGAACAGATTCCAGAGGTCGCGCTTGCGCGCCTCGGTCTTCAGCTCCTCCATGACGGGAGGGGCGGAATGCGGGTCGCCCGAGTCGGCACGCTGCTCGCGGTAGATCGGTTCGGCCGGCCGCACGATGTCGTTGTCGAACTCGACGAGCTTCGCCCGCAGCTCGACGGTTCGTGCGCTCAATGCGAAGTCCACCGCAACCTCCTGGTGACACCGGTCCGTCGTGACGCCTCAGGGGGCGCAGATGCGCCGGCCCCAAACGCGCCGGCCGCAAATGCGTCCGCACGTAGGCGAGACCCTACTCTTCGACGTCGTGACCGAGACCCCGCTCGCCGGCCTCCGTGTGCTCGAACTGGGTGCGTTCATCGCGGGGCCCTTTGCCGGTCAGCTGCTGGGCGATCTCGGTGCCGAGGTCATCAAGATCGAGCCGCCGGACGGGGGCGACATCATGCGTCGCTACGGCGTGCGCGTCGACGGCCGGAGCTTGTGGTGGCCGGCGATTGCGCGCAACAAGCGCTCGGTAGCCGTCGATCTCCGCGACCCACGCGGGCGTGGGATCGTGCGTCGCATCGCGGCGCGCTGTGACATCGTGCTCGAGAACTTCAAGCCGGGCACCCTCACCAAATGGGGCTTCGAGTACGACGCGCTGCGCCGGGACAATCCCGGTCTGGTGCTCGTGCACGTCTCCGGCTTCGGACAGACCGGGCCCCGCGCCGCTGAACCGGGCTTCGGCTCCATCGGCGAGGCAATGGGCGGGATCCGGCACACGACCGGCGACCCCGACCGTCCCTCCGCGCGCACCGGGATATCGCTCGGAGATTCCCTTGCGGGTCTGTTCGCGGTTGTGGGCGCGCTCGCCGCGTTGAACGAGCGGGCGCGCAGTGGCGTCGGTCAGGAGGTCGACGTTGCCATCTACGAGGCGGTGATGGCACTCATGGAGTCGACTGTCGCCGACTACGAGGTCGCCGGCGTGACCAGGACGCGCTCGGGTGGGATCCTGCGCGACGTCGCACCCGCGAATGCGTACCCGACGAGCGACGGACACGATGTGGTCATCGCGGGCAACGCCGACGCCATCTTCGCTCGTCTGTGCGAAGCGATGGGACGCGCCGACTTGGCGCGGGACCTCGCGACGCACGAAGCCCGAGCCGCGCACCAAGACCCGCTCGACCGGGAGATCGCCGCGTGGACGGCAACGATGACCGCCGAAGCGCTCATCGACCACCTGCGCGCGCACGACGTTCCAGTCGGCTTGATCAACCGTGCCGAAGATCTGCTCGCCGACCCGCACATCGCCGCGCGCGAGATGATCGTGCGGCTTGCGGCCGGCTTCGAGCGGGATGTGCCGATGACCGGCGTCGTCCCCAGGTTCGCGCGAACACCCGGCGCAATCCGATCGGTCGGGCCCGCGCTCGGCGCGGACACCGACGCGGTGTTACGCGAGCTCGGAGGTTGCGCCGACGACGAGATCGCGCGGCTACGAGACGGTGGCGTCGTGGCGTGAGCCCGACTCGAAGAACTGCATCGACGGCTCGTCCCGGTTGACCTCGGGCATCTCGGCCGTGAGGGTCCTCTGCGCGCGGCGGCGATCGTCGGCGTCGAATACGCGGGTTGTCGCGCAGAACTCGACCATGATGCCGTTCGGGTCGTTGGCGTAGATCGACACACACCAGCCATGGTCGATGCGCACCACGTCGAACCCGTGCTCGAGCCAGCGCTCGACCCGACCGTCGAGATCGTCGAGCGCAGAATCGAACGCGATGTGGTTGACGAAGTTCGGCAGCCCGAGCCCGGTCGAGATGGCCGGGTCGAAGTCGGGCAGCCCGTCGTCGTGGAGGTCCCAGATCGCGAGCATCTCACCGTTGCCGGTGTCGTAGAAGAGGTGGCGCGCCCAGCCGTGCTCGAGGTAGCGGATCGTGTCGACGTGCACGAGCTCGAATCCCATCGCCTCGCTGTAGAAGCGGTGTGTCGCCTCGAGGTCGCGGGTGGCGACGGCCACGTGGTGGAAAGCCATGGGTCCATTCTGGCACCGTTGGCGGCTGTGCCGCTGAGTCCCGACTCTGTAGACCCCGACCCGATCACGCAATTCCGTCGGTGGTACGACGAGGCCGTCGCCGCGGGAGTCCGGCAGCCCGACGCGATGACCGTGGCGACGAGCACGCGCGAAGGTGTCGTGTCGGCGCGTACGGTGTTGCTGCGCGGCGTGGACGCACGTGGCTTCGTCTTCTTCACGAACTTCGAGAGCGCGAAGGGCGCCGAGCTCGCCGAGAACCCGCGCGCCGCGCTGGTGTTCCACTGGCGGGAACAGGAGCGCCAGGTGCGGGTGGCGGGGGGAGTCGAGCGGGTGACCGATGACCACGCCGTTCGGTACTGGCGGAGCCGGCCGCTCGGTCATCGAGTGAGCGCGTGGGCGTCGCCGCAGAGTCGGGTCGTATCAGAGCACGAGCTCGACGCGCGCGTCGCCGAGGTGGAGGCGCGCTTTGCCGGCGAAGAGCCCCCGTTGCCGCCGTTCTGGGGGGGATTTCTCGTGACCCCGGACGAGCTCGAGTGCTGGCAGGGACGGGCCGACCGGCTGCATGATCGTGTGCGCTACCAGCGCTCCGCCGACGGCTGGATTCGTGAACGGCTCGCGCCGTGAACGCGATCGTCGCGAGCGCGTTCTTCGTCGCCGCGCTGTTCGCAGTGGGTGACTGGGTTGCGAAGGCGAAGAGGAGCTCGCAACTCGAATATGTCTGCAAGCCGGCAACACTCCTTGCGTTGATCGTGGCCGCGGCCGCGCTCGATCCCGCCGCCGGCGCCGACGCCCGGCGCGTGTGGTTCGTCGCCGCGTTGGTCTGCTCGCTCGCCGGCGACGTCTTGCTGATGCTTCCCGACGACCTGTTCGTGGCGGGATTGGCCGCGTTTCTCGTCGGCCACCTCTTCTATC